>DAIRCJ010000001.1:0-54823 GCA_036796755.1 Candidatus Geothermocultoraceae bacterium
GTCTTGAGCTGGGAGCGACAGCTTACCTTACTGTTTTTGACCCCGATTTTGAATGGGTTTACCAGAAAAAAGAAGACGGTTTATGCTACAACAGTCCTTTCCTTGGTGAAAAGATGAAAGGGAAAGCTTTCGGGGTAATTTCGGGCGGAAAACTTTTATTCTGGGAGGGCAAGCTTCTTGGTTAAAGGGCGGGCCTTGCTTGTTTTAGAAGACGGAACCAGTTTTTTGGGGCGGCCTTTTGGTTCTTTCGGGGAAACTTTTGGTGAGGTTGTTTTTAATACTTCAATGACTGGTTATCAGGAAATCCTCACCGACCCCTCTTACTATGGGCAGATAGTAACTTTGACTTATCCTCATATTGGAAACTACGGGATCAATTTGGAAGATATGGAGTCAGAGAAACCTCAGGTTTCCGGGTTTATAGTCAAGGAAGGTGCAAGTTTTTATTCTAATTGGCGGGCTGAAAAAGGACTGGAAGGCTGGCTGAAGGAAAATAAAATCGTAGGGATTCAGGATATTGATACCCGGGCCCTGGTAAAAAGAATCAGAAGTGTTGGAGCAATGAAAGGGGGGATCTCAACTGAGGATTTAAAACCCTCTTCTTTGCGGGAAAAAGTAAAGTCCTATCCCTCAATTGTCGGTCGCGACCTGGTCAAAGAAGTGACTATTGGGAAACCTTATTTTTTTGAAGGAGAAAAATCCGGCGATTATCTCGTTGCTGTCGTTGACGGGGGCGTGAAGAGAAATATTTTGAAAGAGCTTAAAAAAAGAGGGTGTGCGGTTTACTTGGTGCCTGCTTCCACCTCGGCGGAAGAAATTTTAAGTTTGAAACCTGACGGAGTTCTTTTTTCTAACGGTCCGGGGGACCCGGCGCCTGTAACCTATATGATTTCTTTAGCCCGTCGGCTTCTTGGAAAACTTCCCCTTTTTGGGATTTGCTTGGGTCATCAAATGCTTGGGCTCGCTCTGGGAGCAAAAACTTACAAGTTAAAGTTTGGTCATCGAGGAGCCAATCAGCCAATTAAAAACCTGCTTAACAATCGGGTTGAGATTGCCTCAGAAAATCACGGTTTTGCCGTTGACCCCGCTTCTTTCGGCATTACTTTGGGAAAATGGGAAGTAGGTCAGACTTTTCCTTCTGCTGAAATGCTTATTGGCAAGTGCAGTTTTGGTCGTGTTCAGGTGACTCACTTGAATTTAAACGATGGTACTTTGGAAGGAATTCGTTGTCTGGACTTGCCAGCTTTTTCTGTTCAGTTCCACCCTGAAGCTTCTCCCGGACCTCATGATACTACTTATCTTTTTGACAATTTTATTGCCTTGATGAGAAAGGAAAAACTTGCCTAAAAGAACTGACCTTAAAAAAATTCTTATAATTGGTTCCGGACCAATTGTAATCGGTCAGGCTTGCGAATTTGACTACTCCGGAACCCAGGCCTGTAAAGTTTTAAGACAGGAAGGTTATCAGGTTGTTCTGGTTAACTCTAATCCGGCAACCATTATGACTGACCCGGAGTTCGCTGACGCCACTTATATCGAGCCGATAACCCCGGAAATGGTAGAAAAAATCATTGCTCGGGAAAGACCCGATGCTTTACTTCCCACCCTCGGTGGTCAAACCGGGCTCAATGTAGCCGTTGCTCTGGCGAAAAGTGGTGCCCTGGATAAGTATGGAGTGGAAATGATTGGTGCCACTCTCTCGGCCATTGAAAAGGCTGAGGACCGCAAGGCTTTCCGCCGCGCGATGGAGAAAATCGGGTTAAAAGTGCCTCGAAGCGAACTGGTTAACTCAATTCAGCAGGCTAAAAAGGTTCTTTCTTACCTCAAATTTCCTTTAATTGTCCGTCCCAGCTTTACACTTGGAGGAACGGGAGGTGGCATAGCTTACAACCTTGAGGAGTTTGAGAAGATAACTGGCCAGGGACTGATGCTTTCTCCAGTTCATGAGGTTCTAATTGAAGAGTCGGTTATTGGCTGGAAAGAATATGAGCTGGAGGTAATGAGGGACAAAAACGATAATGTAGTTATTGTTTGTCCTATTGAAAACTTTGACCCTATGGGAGTTCACACTGGGGATTCCATCACTGTTGCTCCCGCTCAAACTCTGACCGATAAAGAATATCAGCGACTGCGCGATGCTTCAATTGCTATTATGAAAGAAATCGGAGTTGAAACTGGTGGCTCAAACATTCAGTTTGCGGTTAATCCGGAAAACGGCGATTTGATGGTGATTGAAATGAACCCCCGGGTTTCCCGTTCTTCAGCTCTGGCTTCCAAAGCTACTGGTTTTCCCATAGCTAAAATTGCCGCTAAACTGGCTGTCGGCTATACTTTGGATGAAATCGCCAATGATATAACCCGGGAAACACCTGCCTCCTTTGAGCCAACCATTGATTATGTGGTGGTTAAGGTCCCTCGCTTTACTTTTGAAAAGTTTCCAGGCGCTGAAGATGTTCTCGGCACTCAGATGAAATCAATTGGCGAGGTTATGTCTATCGGGCGAACCTTTAAAGAGGCCTTACAGAAAGCTGTCCGTTCTTTGGAAATCGGGCGCTACGGTCTGGGAGCAGACGGCAAAGACGAGATAGACCCAGAGTTAATCAAAGAAAAAATTTCCATCCCCAACTCTCAAAGACTTTTTTACCTCAAAGAAGCCTTAAAGCGAGGTTATAGCATTGAGGAAGTGGCCCAGATTAGCTTTATTGACCCCTGGTTTCTTGCCCAGATAAAGGAAGTTATAGAACTGGAAGAAGAGCTGAAAACCTTTAGCCTAAAAACAATTTCCCGGGAAAAACTGCTGGAAGCGAAAAAATTTGGTTTTTCCGATTATCAACTGGCTTATCTTATGAAAACCCGGGAGGAAGAAGTGAGAAAGAAAAGGCGGGAGCTGGGAATAAAACCAGTTTTTAAGATGGTAGATACCTGTGCTGCCGAATTTGAAGCTTACACTCCTTATTTTTACTCAACTTATGAGGAAGAAAACGAGGCCTTACCTTCTACCCGTCCCAAAGTAGTGATTTTAGGAAGTGGCCCTAACAGAATAGGGCAGGGAATTGAGTTTGATTACTGCTGCGTTCAAGCGGCTTTTGCTCTGAAAGAAGAAGGCTACGAAACGGTTATGGTCAACTGCAATCCAGAGACTGTTTCTACTGACTACGACACCTCTGACCGACTCTATTTTGAACCCCTAACTTTAGAAGACGTTTTAAACATTATTGAGAACGAGAAGCCGCTGGGGGTAGTAACTCAGTTTGGCGGTCAAACCCCTTTAAAACTGGCAGTTCCCCTGGAAAGAGCCGGAGTAAAAATACTTGGAACTTCTCCAGAAAGCATTGACATAGCTGAAGACCGAAATCGCTTCAATCAGCTTTTAAAAAAGCTCAACATCAAGCAGCCCCCGGGAGCTGTTGCCACTTCTTACGAGGAAGCAATGAAGGTGGCGGAAAAAATTGGCTATCCCATGCTGGTTCGGCCTTCCTATGTTTTAGGGGGAAGAGCTATGGAGATTGTTTACTCGCCAGACAAGCTTGAGGAATACATAACTTCTGCGGTAAAAGCTTCTCCTGAACATCCTGTTCTCATCGACCGATTTTTGGAAGGCGCAATTGAGATTGATGTTGATGCTCTCTGCGATGGTAAAAAAGTTTTTATTGGCGGCATTATGGAGCACATTGAAGAAGCTGGTGTTCACTCCGGAGACAGCTCCTGCGTTTTACCCCCGATAACCCTTTCCCGAAAAACAATTAAAGAAGTGGAAGAAATCACGGAAAAAATTGCTTTGGCTTTAGAGGTTAAGGGCTTAATAAATATTCAGATGGCTTTAAAAGATGGTGAGCTTTTCGTTTTGGAAGTAAATCCTCGAGCTTCCCGAACCGTTCCTTTTGTGAGCAAAACCATAGGTTTTCCTTTGGCTAAAGTAGCGGCCAAGTTGGCAGTGGGCAAAGAACTAAAAGACTTTAAACTTCCTTCCCGAAAGTTTTCCCATATTGCGGTAAAAGAAGTGGCTCTCCCTTTTCGCCGCTTTCCCGGTGTTGACCCGGTTTTAGGTCCGGAAATGAAATCAACGGGGGAAGTGATGGGGATTGATTTTAGCTTTCCTGTCGCCTTTACTAAAGCTCAGGCTGCTGTAGGTTCTAAACTGCCGGAGAAAGGGAGAATTTTTATCAGTGTAGCCGACAAAGACAAAAAACACATTGTTTCTCTTGCTCAGGAATTAAAAGAAATGGGCTTTGAAATTGTTGCTACCCGGGGAACTTATGAATACCTGAAAAAATCAGGAATTGAAGCCGAAGAAGTAAAAAAAGTTAGAGAAAGCCGTCCCAATATAATTGATTTAATAAAAGATGGAAGCATTCTGTTGGTTATTAATACTCCCTGGGGAAAGGAAACTCGCAGCGACGGCTATTTTATTCGCACGGCTGCCGCTTTCTACGGCGTTCCTTCCATTACTACTATTCCGGGAGCTAAAGCGGCGGTTGAAGGGATTAAGGCTTTAAGAAGAGAAAAGATTACGGTTAAAAGTTTACAGGAGTATCATAGGGAAATTGGAAACTAAGATTTTTTTAAAAAAAGACTGCCCGGTTGTTTTTAATAAAAAAATCAGCAAGAACCGCTTCCTTTTGAGGGTTAAAGCTCCTGAAATAGCCCGGGCGGCTTCTCCTGGTCAGTTCGTTCAGATAAAGTTGGGCGATTTTGACCCTCTTTTACCCCGACCTTTTGCAGTGAGTTTTGTTGAGGGCAGTTTTCTGGAAATTTTATATGAAGTAAGAGGTAAAGGAACCCATCTCCTTTCCCTTGCTTCCAAAGGAAGCTTTCTTTGTCTTCTGGGACCCCTGGGAAAGGGTTTTGTTTTGCCTGAAGAAAAAAGCGAGAACCTGGTTTTAGTGGCTGGCGGAATGGGGTTGGCTCCCTTGAGGTTTTTAACTTGGAAAGCCCAGGAGAAAAAATATTCCTTGATTTTGCTTTATGGCGACCGGCATCCAGTTTTTAGGCTTCCTCTGGAGAGCCTCTTTCCGCCGGAAGTCTCTTTTTACGAGATTTTTGAAGAAGGAAGGGAAAAAAAGGGTCTTTTGACTGACCTTTTGTCTGAATTGATTGGTCAGTTCTTACCGGCTCACTTTTTTGTTTGCGGTCCACGACCAATGATGAAAAAAGTAGAGCTTTGGATTTCTTCAAGAGCTGCTGGCAAAACCCAGTTTTCTTTTGAGGAAAAAATGGGTTGCGGCTACGGAGCTTGTCGGGGTTGTGTCATTCCTACCCGAGAAGGATTAAAACGAGTTTGCTGCGAGGGACCAGTTTTTAAAGGAGAGGAAGTAGATTGGGAGTTAATTTAAAAGTTAGACTGGGTTCGGTTGAGCTTTCCACTCCTCTTATTTTGGCTTCTGGAACTGTCTCTCTAGAAACCTTGCCATTTTTAAAGGCGGAAAAAATCGGGGCTATGGTTTTAAAAACTGCCACTTTGAAACCCCGAGAGGGGAATCCTCCGCCTCGTCTTACCGAAACGCCGGCTGGGTTGCTGAACTCGATTGGCCTTCAAAACCCGGGGGTAAAAAAACTCCTAGAGGAGCTTGCTTTATACCCGAAAGAATACAAGCTGGTTGGAAGTGTCGGTGGAAGCAGCGTTGAGGAGTATGTGAAAGTAGCCAGAGAACTGGAAAAGTCCGGGCGCTTTCTGGCATTGGAACTCAATGTTTCCTGTCCCAATGTTAAAAAGGGAGGGATTGAGTTTGGAAGAGAGCCTCGACTACTTTTCGATTTAGTAAAAGAGGTTAAAAAATCGGTCTTTCTTCCTCTCTGGGTCAAGCTTACTCCGAATACTTCATCGCTCGAAGAAGCAGCAACGGCCGCCGGGGAAGCTGGGGCCGATGTTCTGGTGATTGCCAATACTTACCTGGGGATGGCGATTGATGTTGAAACTCGAAAATCCCGGCTGGGAACTTTAACTGGGGGTCTCTCCGGACCGGCTATCAAGCCTTTGATGCTTTATTTGGTTTATCGGGTGCTAAGGACAACCAATTTGCCTGTCATTGCCAGCGGGGGAATATACAGTTATCTTGACGCCCTGGAGTTTTTGATTGTTGGCGCATCTGCTTTTTCCCTTGGCACGGCTATGCTTGTCAAGCCTGATTCAGCCCTGGAAATTTTGGATGGTTTAGAAAGATGGCTCGAGGAAAGGCAGATAGGAAACATTAGCGAGTTGATTGGTAGTTTCCAGGAGGTTGGTTGAAAGAAGACAGACTGATAATTGCTCTGGACCTTGTTGAGCCGGAAAAAGCCTTAAAGCTGGCTGATTTGCTTTCTCCTTATGTCACCACCTTTAAAATTGGCTGGCAACTTTTTTTAAGCGGCGGAGAAAAAATAGTCAAATCTATGAGAGAAAGGGGAGAAGTCTTTCTGGATTTGAAGCTCTTTGACATACCCTTTCAGGTGGCTAAAGCCGTTGAAGCTCTTTCCCGTTTTGAGCTTCGTTTTCTAACCGTTTCCCTTTTTGGTGGCTTTGAAATGGTTAAAGAAGCTGTTGAAGCAAGCAAAAACTTTTCTCGGGAAGGAAGGCTCACTCTTCTGGGGGTTACTGTTTTGACCTCTCTGGAGAAGAAAGACCTGGTAGATTTAGGAATTAAGTCTTCGCCGGAGAAGAGCGTTTTAAACCTCGCTAAAATGGGTTATGAAGCTGGCTTAAGGGGTTTGGTAGCCTCTTCTCGAGAAGCCCGGTTAATTAAGGAAAGGATATCTCAAGAGATAAAAGTGGTGACGCCGGGTATTCGTCTGGGTGGAGAAGCTTCTGGGGACCAAAAAAGAGTCTCAACAGTTGAAGAAGCCCTGAAAGCGGGAGCCGATTTCCTGGTCGTAGGAAGGCCAATAACCGGAGATAAAGACCCGCTAAAAAAACTTCAAAAATACCTGGAGGAAATAGCAAAATGGAAAGCTTAGAAAAGCTTCTTAAAGAAAAAGGGGCAGTCTTAAAAGGCCATTTTCAGCTTTCTTCCGGTTTGCACAGCGACACCTATATTCAGACAGCTCGAATTTTTCAGTACCCTGATGTTGCCGAAAGGATCGGGGAGGAGCTAGGGAAAAAGTTTCAAAATCTCAACCCGGAAGTGGTAATTGGTCCCGCTCTGGGAGGGGTTATTCTCTCCTTTGTTGTGGCTCGCTTTTTAGAAGTCCGCTCAATTTTTGCTGAAAGAAAAGAAGGAAAACTCGAGCTCAGAAGAGGATTTCAGATAAAAACCGGGGAAAGAGTTCTGGTGGTTGAAGATGTGGTCACTACGGCTCTTTCAGTTAAGGAAACCATTGAGCTAGTCAAACAAAGCGGCGGTCTGGTTATCGGGGTGGGCTGCTTGGTGGATAGGAGCGAGATTCCCTTAGATTTGCCTTATTTTCATTCCCTTTTAAAAATTTCAATTAAAACTTATCAGGCGGATGACTGCCCATTATGCCAGCAAGGAGTACCTTTTTGTTACCCAGGGAGCCGAAAATCAGGAAAAAGCTAAAAATTTTTTAAAAAATACTTGCTCAAGCAAGGTTCTAGTTGTATAATCCGAAACGGTAGCTCAAAATACCAAGTAAAGGGGGTCGGATAGATGGCGCTACCGAAACTTTCAGACGCTGATAAGAAGAAGGCACTAAAAAAGGCTTTGGAGGTGAGAAGGGCAAGGGCTAAGCTCAAGGCCGATTTGAAAGCGGGGAAAGTGAAGCTCCAGGACGTCTTTAAGAAAGCCAATGACCCTGTTGTTGGCAAAATGAAGGTCTCTTCCCTTTTGAGTTCTCTTCCTGGCCTTGGCAAGGTAAGAAGCAGCAAAATTATGGAGGAAGTTGGCATTAGCGAAACCCGCCGGGTCAAGGGTCTGGGCGACAAGCAGAAGGCCAAGCTTCTTGAGATTTTAGGAAAAAAAGGTTAATTAGAAACAGTCAGGGTAAACTATTTGTGATTTCTGGCCCTTCAGGGGCAGGAAAAAGTACAATTGTAGCTGAATTATTAAAAGTTAACAAAGATTTAGTCAAGTCAGTATCTTGTACTACCAGAAAAAGAAGAAAGGGCGAAATTCAAGGGAAAAGTTATTACTTTATAAGCGAAGAAGAGTTTAAAGAGAAAGTAGATAAAGGGGAGTTTCTGGAATGGGCAATGGTTCACGGTTCATTCTACGGAACTCCTCTTAATTTTATTAAAGAGAGTTTAGCCCAAAAGAAAAATATAATCCTGGAAATTGATGTTCAAGGGGCAAAGGTTATTAAGGAGAAGGTGCCCGATGCTGTTTTGATTTTCGTTTTGCCCCCGAGCTTAAAGGAACTTCGCTCCCGGCTTTTAGCTAGGAATACTGAAGATGACGCTTCTTTGAGTTTAAGATTAAAAAACGCTCTACTTGAACTTCGCGAGGTAAAAAGCTATGATTATGTTGTTGTTAACGATCGGCTGGAAAGAACAGTTGAGGAAATTACCCAGATAATTAATAAAGTAAAAAATTAACTTTTAGGAGGTAAATTGCTAACCAGACCAAGTTATAACGAGCTTTTAAAAAGAATTAACAGTAAGTATCAGCTGGTAACGGTAGCTGCCAGGCGAGCAGCTCAGTTAGTTGAAAACGCAAATTTAGCTCGTCAGGGCTTAATCCCTAAATACCGTCCGCCTCAGGTTGACTTTTTTGGCAAGAATTTCTTGACTATTGCCCTGGAAGAAATTGCGTTAGGCAAGGTTGAGATGGTGCGAAGACCAAAGAAGAAAGCTCAAACTCCAGAAATGGTTTTTTCTTCGGGAACAGATTCTTTAGTTGAAGAAGATTCTTCAAAAGAAGAACTAGCTGAAAGTCAAGGGGAAGAAAAGAACTCAGAAAACCTTGAGTAATGTCTGAAAAAAAACCCGAAGTTAAGGAAATTATCCTCGGGGTAACGGGGTCAATAGCTGCTTATAAATCTCCGGAAATAGTCAGTCGGTTGAAAAAAAGCGGCTATCAGGTTACGGTTGCTCTGACCCCTTCAGCGCAAAAATTTGTTGCTCCTTTAACCTTAGAGGTTCTTTCTGGAAACAAGGTTTACGCTGATATTTTTGATGAAGAGCCAGGGGTTTCCCATATTGAACTAGCCAGGAGGGCAAGCCTTTTTTTAGTGGCACCGGCCACTGCTGATTTTATTGCCCGAGCAGCTAATGGAATTGCTGATGACCCTGTCTCTTTGATTTATCTCTGTTGCGCCTGTCCGGTTGTCATTGCTCCGGCGATGAATGAAAAGATGCTTAATCACCCGGCACTTAAAAAAAATCTGGAAACCCTGATAAGCCGGGGGACAATCGTGGTTGAGTCGGAAGAAGGTAAGCTTGCTTGCGGGGTAACTGGTAGAGGGCGACTGGCTTCGGTTGAGAAAATCCTAGAAACTGTGAAGCAAGTTTTGGAAAAATCGGAGTCCCTTAAGGGAAAAACAGTTTTGATTACCGCTGGCCCCACCCGGGAGAAAATTGACGAGGTGAGGTTTATTTCCAATTATTCATCGGGAAAGATGGGTCTGGCTTTAGCTAAAGAGGCTTTTTTGCGGGGAGCCAGGGTAGAGCTGGTTTGCGGTCCTACAACCCTTGACCCGCCATACGGTGTGCACCCGACTTATGTGGAAAGTGCGCAGGAGATGGAAAAAGCCTGTTTGAAAATTTTCCCTGAAACTGACATAACCATAATGGCAGCGGCTGTTTCTGATTATCGACCGGAAAAGGTAATGAAGGGTAAGCTCAAAAAGGAGGGGAGAGAATATCTGGAGTTAAAGCTGGTGAAGAATCCGGATATTTTAAGCAAGCTATCGCGAAAAAAGAAGCGAGGACAGATAATTGTTGGCTTCGCTGCTGAAACCGACAACTTACTTGAAGGAGCTCAAAAAAAACTTAAAGAAAAGAAACTTGACCTGGTGGTGGCAAACCTGGTGGGAAAGGGCAGAGGATTTGAACAGGACTATAACGAAGTAACCTTTGTTTTTCCCGACGGAAGAATGGAAAAGCTTCCTTTACTTTCTAAAACCTTAATCGCCCAAAAACTCTTCGACCTCCTCCAAAACTCAACTTAATCTTGGTACCCCTGGGTTAGACCCTCCGCCCACTCTAAACTTTTAAAGCAAATTCTTAATTTTCAATTTTTCTCTTTTTAATTTTTCCACTCCTTTTTTAAAATCTTCTGCCTTAAATTTTAAGGGGATTTAGGGGGAATTAAGAAACCCCACAATTAGGAAATTGGTTTTTTCAAATCCCCCTACCCACTTATCCTGACGGATATAGGAGTTAGTAACCCGGAAACCTCTGAATCGTGAGCTTAATTTTCAGGATTTTGAGTCCAATATGCCTGATATATAATTTTCGGGCACACTGACATTTGTTTGAAGGAACGAGGTTTTATTGATAAAATTATAAGGTTATACCTGTTGTGAATTAAGGAGGTGTAGATGGCGCGTTATTTTTTTACTTCAGAATCAGTAACCGAAGGTCATCCTGATAAATTAGCTGATCAGATTTCCGATGCTGTTCTGGACGCTATATACAAGGATGATCCTATGGGCAGGGTTGCTTGCGAAACTTTAGTTACCACCGGGTTAGTGATTGTAGCTGGCGAGATTAGCACCCAGACTTATGTTGACATACCGAATTTAGTTAGAGGAATAATTAAAGAGGTTGGCTATACCCGAGCCAAATATGGCTTTGACGGAGATACCTGCGGAGTCATCACGGCCATTCAAGAACAATCTCCGGATATTTCTGAAGGCGTTGAACACGCCTACGAAGAAAGGACAGGAGAAGCTCAAGACGCCGAGCTTGACCGTCAGGGAGCCGGAGACCAGGGAATGATGTTTGGTTATGCTTGCACGGAAACACCCGAGCTGATGCCCTTGCCTATAATGCTGGCTCATAAATTAGCTCATCGTTTGGCTGAGGTCAGGAAAGCTGAAATTTTACCTTATTTACGTCCGGATGGAAAATCTCAGGTGACGGTAGAATACGAAAATGGCAAGCCAGTGAGAGTTGATACTGTCTTAATTGCTGCTCAGCATCGCCCGGGAGTTGATGTTGAGAACCTTTTGAAGCCCGATTTAATTGAGCATGTTATTAAGCCAATTCTTCCCGAAGAACTCGTTGACTACCGCCGATTAAAAGTTATTGTTAATGCGGGTGGACGGTTTGAGATTGGGGGGCCAAAGGCTGACACCGGTCTAACCGGAAGAAAAATTATAGTGGATACTTACGGGGGAGCAGCTCGTCACGGAGGAGGTTGTTTTTCTGGAAAAGACCCGACCAAGGTGGACCGTTCCGGCGCCTATATGGCCAGGTATGCCGCCAAAAATGTGGTGGCAGCTGGTCTGGCTGAAAGATGCGAAATTCAGGTTTCTTACGCTTTGGGCAAAGCCCGGCCCGTCTCTTTAACGGTGGAAACTTTTGGCACGGAAAAGATTGAAGCCAGCAAAATTGAGGAAATTGTCAAAGAGGTTTTTGATTTCCGCCCAGCTGCTATCCTTAAGAACCTGGATTTGCGAAGGCCTATTTATCGCAAGACCGCTTGTTACGGCCATTTTGGCCGCAGTGACAAAGACTTTACCTGGGAAAGAACCGACAAGGCTGATGAGTTAAAAAGATTAGCTGGCTTGTAGTCTTTGTTTGGCTTTAAATGAAAAAAGATACAGTGGCTTTCACTTCAACCATTCCGGTTGAGATAGTTTTCTCTTCCGGTCGAAAACCCGTTGACCTCAACAACTTATTTATATCTTCTTCTGAGCAAAAAAACTACCTTAAGGAAGCCGAAGAACAAGGTTTACCTCGCAATTTATGCTCCTGGATTAAAGGAGTTTACATAGCAGCTTTAAAAACTAAAGCGAAGACGGTAATCGGAGTCTTAGAAGGCGACTGCAGCAATACTCATGCCTTGCTCGACCTCTGGAAGGAAAAAGGGATAGAGGTTATTCCTTTTTCTTATCCGGCTGACCGATGTCCAGAGCTTTTAAAGTTTCAAATAGAAAAGCTAAAAAAGAAGTTTAAGGTGAGCGACCAGGAGCTAAACGAAACTCACCAAAAGCTCAATTCATTAAGAGAATTAGCCGACAGAATTGATTATTTAACTTGGAAGGAAAATCTTATAAGCGGTTTTGAAAACCATTTTTTTCTCATCAGCACCAGCGATTTTATTTCTTCAACGAAAGCCTATGAGAGAAAGGCTTCCAGGCTGATAGCTGAAGCCTCCAGAAGAGAGCCCTTCCCTCAAAAAGTACGTCTGGCATATGTGGGAGTTCCTCCGATTTTCCCGGAAATTTATCGCTTTCTGGAATCAATAGGAGCCCGGGTGGTGTATAATGAAGTTCAGCGGCAGTTCACTATGCCAAAGAACCGCCATAACCTGATAGATCAGTATCTTTCTTATACTTTTCCCTATGATATCTATGCCCGCCTTGAAGACATCAAGGAAGAAGTGAAAAAAAGAGAGGTTCACGGCGTTATTAACTATGTTCAGAGCTTTTGCTATCGTTCCATTTATGAGTCTTTAATTAAAAGGAGCCTGAATTTGCCCGTTTTGACCATTGAAGGAGATTTACCCGGAGAGCTTGATTTTCGCACGCGGCTGCGGCTTCAAAGCTTTGTGGAAATGTTAAAGGGAAGGTTGTAATGGCTCTGGGTCTGGATTTAGGCAGTCAAAGGGTCAAAGCAGTGGTTTTAAGCCAGAACCAGGTTAAAAAACGGAAATGCTGGCAAACAGTGAATTTTTTTAACCAGTATTTAGAAAAAAAAGGTGAGGCCCTTCACCTTGTTAACTTTCCTCTTCTTGAAGAAAAGGTGGCTTTAACCGGTTATGGCTCAACTTTTTTAAAAGTGGCTCAAGGAGAAAAGGTAACCGAGATAACGGCTCATCTAAAGGGCACAATTTATTTTTGGGGGAGAAAATTGTCTGATTTCACTCTCCTTGATGTTGGCGGTCAGGACATCAAGGTTATTAAAGTTAGAGAAGGAAGGGTAGTGGATTTTTTGACCAATGACCGCTGTGCTGCTTCATCAGGAAGCTTTCTCCAGCATATGGCCAATTTTTTGAAGGTTGATTTGAGCTTTTTAATGAATCAGTATAAAAATCCAGTGGAACTTAACACCACCTGTTCAGTTTTTGCGGAAACCGAAATTATTGAGAAGTTGAGTCGGGGAACAAGCCTGGAAAGCCTTTGCGCCGGTATTAACCAGGCTCTTTACTTGAGAATTAAGCCTTTTCTTTTGAGGCTTCCTTCAGAGGTCGTTGTTCTTTCGGGTGGAGGTGGAAACAATCCCGCTCTGGCTTATTTTCTAAAAAAGGACCTGAAAGTGAAGGTTGAGTTTAATCCTTATCCTGAATACACCGGGGCGCTGGGATGCGCTTTAATAGCTGAGGAAGGCCGAGATTGAAATCAATTGTTTTGCTTTCAGCCGGGCTTGACTCAGTAGTTAATCTGGCTTTCGCCGCCAGGAAAACCCGAGTTCGAGCTGCTCTTACTTTTGACTACGGACAGAAAGCGGCAAAAAGGGAGGCTTATTTCTCAGCTCAGTTAGCCAGGTATTACGGCGTTGAAAGTGTCTTAGTTAAGCTTCCCTTCTATAAAAAAATAGGAAAAGCCGGCTTGTTGAAGGGAGAAGTTCCTAAAGTTAAAGCTGAAGAGCTTGAAGATAAAGAAATACTTAAGCAAAAGTCGCTTCAGGTCTGGGTGCCCAGCAGAAACCTGGTTTTTTTAGCGGTGGCTGCTGTTTTCGCTGAATACCTTGGGGCTGAAAAGATAGTTGCTGGTTTCAACCTTGAAGAGAGTCAGAACTTCCCTGACAACTCTTTTGAATTTTTAAAAGCAGTTAATGACACTTTAGTTTTTTCCACCCTCAAAAAAGTGGAAGCAATTTCCTATACTCTGAATATGACCAAGAAAGATATTGTTCAAAAGGGAATGGAGCTTAAGATACCCTGGGAGTTTGTCTGGTCCTGCTACCGGGGTTCGGAGAAAATGTGTGGACAATGCGAGTCCTGCCAGCGATTGATACGGGCAAGCCAGGGAAGCACCGCCTGGGAAGTTTTAAAGGGAAGGTTTAAAAATGCTTAAAACCCTGTTTTACCACGACAATCAAGTTTTTTACGACGGCAGCCAGCTTGCTCCAGGCTGGATAGAAAAGAGATTTAATTTAAAAGGAGATTCCCTTGTCTCTTTTGTTGGCGGCTGCAATGTTAAGTTTGAGCATATGGTAGATTTAAAAGATTTTGAGGAGAAAAATTTTATCCGCTCTGATTTGATGCTTCATTTTTTGGGAGAGTTTTTTTCCTCAAACGACCTTTACTTTAGTTTTGCTCTTCAAAGGCTTCTGGTTCTGCTGGCTAAAGAAACTCTTGAAGAAATGAGTCTTAAAAAATTAAACCGGGAAGGCGATGACCTTTATTATTTTAAAAGAGGGGAGAAAGGAAAGCTTTCAATCTCGGTAGCTACGGTTTCTTCCGTTTCCTCTCTCTTTCACTTTGCTTTGAACCTAAAAAAAACCGGCACTCCTGTGAAGGTGGCAACGATGAAAGATTTAGGAGTTGAAGCCTATGAGTTTGCCCCCCTTCTTCTTAAAAAATTTTCCTTTGAATACCAAAACCTGATTGAGGAGTCAAAAAGGGTCAGAAGGCGGGATTAGAAGGAGGAAGGCTGAGCAAAGCAAACCTGGTTGAAGTTTTTACTTCCCTTCAGGGCGAAGGCACATTAATGGGAGTGCGTCAAATTTTTCTCCGTTTTTCTGGTTGTAATTTAAGGTGCGATTACTGCGATACCGATTTTTCTATAAAAAAGGAGTTCCGTCTGGAAAACCAACCTTTTTCTCAAAAATTTGTTTATTTACCTAATCCGGTGGATATATCCAGTTTATTGAGGTTGGTGGTTGATTTAAAAAAGAAAGCTCTTGCCAACTGGCTGACCTTGACCGGGGGAGAACCCCTTTTACAGTCTGATTTTTTGTCTTCCTTTCTTTTAGAGGCAAGAAAAGAAGGCTTGAAGATATTTTTAGAAACTAACGCCACTTTACCTGAAGAATTTTTAAAGGTTAAAAAATATCTGGATTTTGTTTCTATGGACTTAAAGTTACCTTTTCTCTCGCGCCCAAAGCGAGCTTTGAAAAAGCAGTTTGAGTTTTTTCGCCTTGCTTCCGAGCTCAAAGGGGAAGTTAAGCTGGTATTAGTTGATTTCGACCATTTTGCCGAAAAAAAGGGGGGAAGTAAAGCAGAAGATTTAATTGAAAACTTCCAAAAAAATATAAAGAAGTTTAGCCAGGTTTTGCCCTCACATCCTTTAATTCTTCAGCCAGCTACAGCTTTCTTCTCTCCCGACCTTTCAAAGATGCTAGAATACCAGGCTCTGGCTTTAGAAATTCATCCTGAGGTCAAACTACTGCCTCGCCTTCAAGTTTTGTATAATTTACTTTAAGATGAGTATGAAAATTGAGAAGCCCTGGGGAGAGGTTAAGCAGCTCACTTTTAATCAGAATGCGACTGTAAAGCTGATAACCCTGAAGCCCGGCCACAAAACCAGCCTTCACCGCCATCACTTAAGGGATGATTTATGGTTAATTCTTGACGAGGGGATAACCGTCCAGATTGGTGAGGAATTGATAGAAACCAAGCCGGGTGAAGAATATGTGGTTCCGGCTGAAAAGCTTCACCGAATTATTTCTCAAGATAAAGAAGCCCGGGTTTTGGAAATTGCTTTTGGTTACAGCTTTGAAGATGACGATTATATGGTGGAAGACGATTACGGGCGCTTAACTTCCGAAAAATGAAGTATTCGCTAATTACCTTTCTTTCTGACTTTGGTTTATCCGACGAGTATGTGTCTTCTTGCCTTGGGGTTATAAAATCAATTGCTCCGCAAGTGGAGATTTTGAGCTTAACTCATCTGATACCCCCCGGCGATGTGCTCAAAGGAGCCTTCACTTTAGCCGCTTCCCTTCCCTATTTTCCTGAAAACTCTGTTCATCTGGCTATTGTTGACCCTGGAGTAGGAAGCGAAAGAAAAAAAATCGTGATCAAAGCTAAAAATGGAAGTCTTTTAGTCGGACCCGATAACGGTCTTTTTAGTCTGATTATAGAAAGAATTGGTTTGGTTTTAGTTCGGGAAATTAAAAATCCTTCTCTTCTGGCAGGAAAAGTAGCACCAACCTTTGAAGGCCGAGATGTTTTCGCCCCAGTCGCTGCTCGTCTTGCTCTGGGTTTTCCTTTTGAAGAAGTGGGACCGGAGACAAAACAGCTGGTGCCTCTAAAACTCCCTGAAGTTCAGCTTACCGCTGAAGGCTGGAAACTTACGGTGTTAGATATTGATAGATTTGGCACAGTCAGGTTTAATTTTTTCTTTCCACGGTGGCCCAATTTTCCATTTAAATTTGGCGAAATGCTCATTTTCAAAACAACTGCCAAGGTTATTGAGGCCCCATTTTTAAGAACTTTTTCTGATGCCTCTCCAGATAATCCTCTTTTTTTTGAAGATTCCTCGGGCTTCCTTGCCCTGGCTATTAACCAGGGAAATGCTGCTCTGAGGTTTAACCTGGAAAGGAACCATTCTGGTATACTGAGTAAAGCCTAAAAAGATGAGCGTAAGAGTAAGATTCGCTCCTAGCCCAACTGGACATCTTCACCTTGGTGGTGCTCGAACGGCACTTTACAATTTCCTTTTTGCTCGCCAGAACAGAGGAAAGTTTATTTTAAGGATTGAAGATACCGATTTAACACGCTCCACTGAGGAAGCCATTGAGAGTATTATCCAGGACCTATTATGGCTAGGACTAAACTGGGATGAGGGCCCGGATGTTGGCGGGCCTTACGGACCTTACCGCCAAACCCAAAGGCGAGAAATTTACCGTAAATACCTCGATATTCTATTAAAAAAGGGTCTGGCTTATTACTGCTACTGCTTCCCTGAAGAGCTGGAAAGGCAAAGGGAGGAAGCCAAAAGAAAAAAGGAAAGTTTTCGATATAATCGTCGCTGCCGCTTTTTATCTGACGAAGAAAGAAAGAAGTTAAGCAAGACAAACCCTTCTCCCTCTATCCGTTTTTCTTCTCCTCTAAAAGGTGAAACAGTGGTTAAAGATTTAATAAGGGGGGAGGTGGTTTTTAAGCACTCAGAATTAGACGATTTTATTATTTTCCGTTCGGACGGGACACCAACCTATAACTTTGCGGCTACCATTGATGATGCCACTATGAAAATCACTCATGTTATCCGCGGGGACGATCACCTTTCTAACACTCCCAAACAAATAAACATTTATAGAGCATTGGGATTTGAAATTCCGCAGTTTGCACATCTCTCGATGATTTTGGGCCCGGATAAAAAACCCCTTTCTAAAAGACATGGTGACACTGCTATATCACAATACCGACAAAAAGGGTTTCTTCCGCAAGCTATGGTCAATTACCTTGCTCTTTTGGGATGGTCTTATGACGACAAAACAACTTTTTTTACTCAGCAGGAATTAATAAAGTTTTTTTCCTTAAACCGAGTCTCCAAAAATCCAGCCGTCTTTGATTTGGCTAAGCTCAAATGGTTAAATGGCCATTACTTAAGGCAGTTAGACGATTTAACCCTTTTTAAACTACTTCTTCCTTTTTTTGAAGAAAAAGTTATAGGTTTTAATGCTGAAAAGCTTAAAAAAGGCGTTCCCTTAATAAAAGAAAGGATTAGCGTTTTAAGTGAAGCTGTTGATTGGCTTGACTGGTTGTTTGCTTCAGATGTTCTTTACAATCAAGCCGATTTTAAAAAAATAGCCTCTCTTTCTCAGCTAGAGCTAATAATAAATAATGCTATTGAGGCTCTAAGCAAGCTTGACAACTTCAAAGCTGAAGAGCTTCAAAATGTCTTGCGGGGGAAAGTTGCCGAGCTTGAAGTTAAGCCGAAGACTTTTTTTCAGACCCTTCGGCTGGCTATTACTGGAAAGCTGGTCAGCCCGCCTTTATTTGAGTCAATGGAAATTTTAGGCAAAGAAGAAACTTTAAGAAGACTGAAAAAATTTTTAGACTGCTTTGTTTAAATCGTTATAGTCTCGTGATAGCATTTAACCTATGATGGGAAAGGAAAGAAATAACTTTGTTCATTTACATGTTCATTCTGAGTTTTCCTTGCTTGATGGAGCGATAAAAATTCCCGAGCTGGTTGAACGCGCGGACGAGTTGGGTTTCAAAGCTCTGGCTCTAACCGATCACGGGGCAATGTACGGGGCAATTGATTTTTACCAGGAATGCGTGGAAAAAGGGATTAAGCCTATTATTGGTTGCGAAATTTATCTGGCTCGCCATAGCCGCTTTGATAAATCACAGCCCAAAGGAGATTCGCCTCATCATCTTCTGCTTCTGGCTGAGAACAACGAAGGCTATCAAAATCTCTGTCAGATAGTTACCCAGTCTTATCTTGAAGGCTATTACTATAAACCCCGGGCTGACAAAGAGCTTCTGGAAAAGTATTCCGGGGGCTTGATTGCCCTTTCCGCCTGCATAGCCGGGGAAATTCCCCGCGAGTTAATTAACAGCGGCGACCTCAAGAAAGCTCGAGAATTAGCGAGAGAATATCAGGAAATTTTTGGGAAGGAGAATTTTTTCCTTGAGATTCAAGACCACGGGATTAAAGAACAAAAAATCGCCAATGAAGGGTTAGTTAAAATTGGAAGGGAGTTAAAAATCCCTCTGGTCGCAACTAACGACATCCATTATTTGAATGCCAGGGACCGGGAAGCCCACGAGGTTTTGCTTTGTATTCAAACCAACTCAACTTTAAACGACGAGGACCGTTTGACTTTCTCTAGCGACCAGTTTTATTTGAAAAGCGAAAAGGAAATGGCAAAGATTTTTGCTGACTATCCGGAAGCTTTAAGAAATACTCTTTGGATAGCTGAAAGAGTTAATTTAAACTTTGATTTTAACTCTCTTTATCTTCCTCATTACAGTGTCCCCGAGGGTTACACTCTGGAGAGCTACTTAAGGGAGCTTTGTTTTCAGGGGGCAAAGGAGCGCTTTGGAGAAGAGATCCCTCAAGAGGTTAAAGAAAGGTTAGAACACGAGCTCCAGGTTATCGAAAAGATGGGCTTTGCTGGCTATTTCTTAATTATCTGGGATGTGATTAACGCTGCTCGAGAAAGAGGAATAAGAGTGGGGCCGGGGCGGGGTTCAGCTGCGGGCAGCTTGGTGGCTTATGTTTTAAAAATAACCAGTATAAACCCGCTTGATTATGGCTTGCTTTTTGAAAGATTTCTTAATCCTGAACGAAGAACTATGCCCGATATAGACATTGACTTTTGCGAAGACCGCCGGGAGGAAATAATTAACTATGTTCGAGAAAAGTATGGAGAGGACAGAGTGGCTCAGATTATTACTTTTTCGACGATGAAAGCCCGGGCAGCGGTTCGAGACGCTGGAAGGGTGACGGGGTATTCCTACAGTTTTGTTGACAAGTTAGCTAAGTTAATCACTAAAGAAACCATTGAGCAGTCAATTTCAGAAGTCAGTGAGGTAAGAGAAAAGTATCAGAACGACGAAGACGCCCGACGAATCCTGGACACTGCCAGACGGCTTGAAGGGCTTGTCCGACAGGACTCCATTCACGCTGCTGGGGTGGTGATTTCTCGCGAACCGCTTACCCGGCTGGTTCCTCTCCAAAGAAAAGGAGACGCTGAGATAGTTACTCAGTACTCCATGGGAGCTCTGGGAAAATTAGGCCTGCTTAAAATGGATTTCCTTGGTTTAAGAACTTTGACCGTTATAGAAAACGCATTAAAACTTATTGAGGAAAATCGGGGCATAAAACTTGACCTTGATAGCTTACCTTTAGATGACGAAAAAACTTACCAGCTAATTCAGGAAGGCAACACAGTCGGGGTTTTTCAGTTAGAAAAAGCAGGAATGAGGGAATTGCTTAAAGAACTTAAACCTACCCGATTTGAGGACATTGTGGCTGCTAACGCTTTAAATCGACCTGGCCCAATAAAAAGCGGAATGGTCCGGGATTTTATAGACCGCAAACATGGCCGAAAACCGATTGTCTATCCTCACCCTTTGCTCGAAAAGATTTTAGAAGAAACCTACGGAACAATAGTTTATCAGGAGCAGGTTATGGGAATTGCCAGTGAACTTGCTGGCTACACTATGGCCGAAGCTGACATTTTACGGAAGGCAATGAGCAAAAAAGAGAAAAACCTGCTGGAAGAGCAAAAAAGGATTTTTGTAAGCAAAGCAGTGGAAAAAGGAGTAGAAAAAGAAAAAGCTATCTCAATCTTTGAGACAATGGCTCCTTTCGTTGAATACGCTTTTAACAAAAGCCACAGCACAGCTTACGCTTTAATCGCGTATCAGACGGCTTATTTGAAAGCCCACTATCCAATTGAGTTTCTAACCGCTCTCCTTTCCAGCGTGAAGGAAGACAAGGACAAGGTGGCCCTTTATATTTACGAAGCTAAAAAATGGGGAATTAAAATCTTTTTGCCTGATGTGAACAAAAGCCAGGAAGACTTTTCCATTGAGGGGAATTCCATTCGGTTTGGCCTTTCGGCCATCCGGAATGTGGGCAGCAGTGTAGTAGAAGAGATAATTTCTTCTCGCCAGACCCGGCCTTTTCAGAGTTTCTTGGACTTTTTAACCCGAGTTGACCTTTCTCGAGTCAATAAAAAAGCTGTCGAAAGTTTAATCAAGGCTGGCGCTTTTGATTCACTTGGATACAAAAGAAAAGAGCTTTTAAATAGCTATCCATTATTTTTAGAGATGATTCAGAAACAAAAGAAAGAACAGGAGAAAGGTCAGATGTCCCTTTTTGGCAAAGAAGAAGTTGAGGAAACAAAAGAAAACATAGAGAAGTTAGGGGAGTTTGAACAATCTGAGCTGCTTTCAATGGAAAAGGAAATGCTGGGCGTTTATGTGAGTGGCCATCCCTTGACCGGCCTGGAAAAACTTCTTGAGTTTCACATCTCTCACACTTCCAGCGCTCTGGAGGAAACCGTTGACGGTCAGGAAATAGTAGTCGGCGGTGTTATTACTTCCCTTAAGAATTCCTTCACCAAAAAAGGCGATATGATGGCTAATTTTACTCTGGAGGACTTTGAAGGTTCGTTCCAGATAATTGTTTTTCCTACCGTTCTTACTTCCAACCGGGAAAAAATTGCCGATGAAAAAATTATTTTCCTTAAAGGGCGAGTTGACCGACCGGAAGATAAGCAAAATACCAAAATTATTGCTCGGGAAATTTTTGACTTAAAGGAAGCCAGCGAAATGGAAAAACCATTGAAAGAAGGCCTGGAAAAACCTCAGCCAAAGAAAAAAAAGAAGCTCTTTTTAAAACTGGATTCCGAAAAGCTTAACTCCGAGTTCAAGGATTATTTAAAACAAGCTTTTCTTAAGTATTCAGGGGATTCCGAAGTTTTTCTTAGATTGCAGGAAGCTGAAAAAGAGCAGATTTTCCGATTAAGAAAGTATTCAGTTCGAATTTGCCCAGAACTTTTAGCTGAGCTTTCTCATTATCTTGGCCAGCAAAACATAGTTGTTTCCGAAAATTAACTTCTTTTTTCAAAATTATATTTGAAATGAAATTACTCACACAAATAAGTTGGACGACATTGCATAAATTGGAATGAAGAAATGTATAAATGATACCAAAGGAACTAAATAAATACGACTATAGAACAAATTTAATAATTGATAAAGACAATCCACTTCTTATTCAAAAAGCGTGGAGGGACCACTTTTCTAACAGAAGCCATTGGGATGCCGGTTATGGGGGTCAAGCGTATCTCTCGAGACTAAACAGCGAGGATGCGTTAATTTGGAATGTTTTTAGATCTCTTCAACTTAGCGGCAAAAAAGGATTAAAAGTAATATCAGAAACGCTTGGAGTATCTAAGGTTGAAAGAATTCTTTTCTGGGGCTGTGACGTTGAACATCAAGGCGATGAACAGCAATTGTTGAATATACTAATTCGCACAAGAGACGGTAAACTTTTGGGAACGATGACCGAGCCCGATTTAGTATTAATTACTGATGAGGAAGTTGTTTTTGTAGATTGTAAGTTGAATATGAGTTCCTATTCATCGCCATGGAAGGCGCAGGGAAAAGGAGCGGAGAAAAGAATGGAAATCTATAGAGATGAATTTACTGAGTTGAATTATATTACTGATTGGAAAGATGTTTATCAACTAATTCGTCAATATGTATATGCTAAATTATTAAGCAAATACCTGAAAAAGAAAGCAATTATAATACCACTAACTAACAAGACTCATATGAGGTTTTTGTTGAAACACTACCGAAAAATATTAAAGAGCCCTATAAACAAGAATGCTATCTTTCGAAATTTTGCAACATGGCAATATCTCGGTGAAAAGATATCGGAAACAAACCTTTCAAACAGAAAAGTTATAGCAGCTAAGATAGATGAGGCTTTGAAAGTAGCAAGCTATTTGCCCAAAACAAATAATAAGAAGCTTGTGAAGAAGTCGAGGAAAGCTATTAAAAAGGATTAAAAACTCCTGAGGGAGAATGCTGTTTACATAATTAAATCGCTTATTGAACTCTGCGGCAAGGCCGAAACAAAAGAAGCTCCTGAAAAGGTTTTTGTAAAAGACAAATTAAATTATTACCTCCTATCATTCTTCTTCTCGCAACGAACTTGTTGGGAAATAACGCACGCTAGGTGCCGAAAATTTGGTTATGTTTGAAAATTTTCGATTAAATTTATAAGAGTGGAAACTGAAAGTTTAAAAAATTAGTTATAAATAAGGAGTATTATGGGACAGTTACTAAATTGCGATATTCTGGCCATTATCCACATTTGCGATTTCTCTGGCGCGCTCCTTGCTTTATAAAAATCGTTTTTACTCTTACTTGGGATATACCAGTCCTTAATACGTTTCATTATGGCGATAAATATAGAATAGATTCGATTGAATTAAGAAATCTTGATGTTAAATCTTTAAGAAAAGTATCAGAAAGAGTTACGAAGTATTACAAAGAAGCTTACAATTTTCAACCCAGAGAAAATCCTTTTAACTTTATTCCAGAGAAAAAAAGAGAACAGACTCGTTCATTAATAAAATCAATGATAGAGGCTCTCGATTTGATTCGTTTTCACCCTGTAAAATCTGCGAAAACATTACTGAGATGACTTTTGGTCAAAGCGAAATAAGAAAGCGATTGAAGCGAACATGGGTGACTTTTTTCGGGCGACACGGCAGACTTCTTCCAGTTCAAATCAAAACAATACCTGTGGTCATGGATGGGAAAAATGCCATTATTATGTCACCCACAGCAAGCGGAAAAACAGAAGCAGTGATTGCACCATTATTGGAAAGATTTCTCCAAGGAAGTTGGAAGAATTTATCCATACTTTATGTTTCACCAACGAGAGCTCTAGTGAATGATATGTATTATCGATTGGAAGACCAAATGGCTGACTTTCAAGTAAAGGTATCAATGAAAACAAGCGACAAACCCTCTTTTAAGCCTGATAATCCACCAAATGTCATAATAACCACGCCTGAATCTTTAGATTCATTGATCTGTCGTCACCCGCAAGCTTTTAGAGATTTACAAGCAGTAGTTCTTGATGAAATACATCTTATTGACAATAACTACCGTGGCGACCAGATTAGGATGCTTTTAAGAAGATTAGAATCTATTTCTGAAAACAATTTTAACACCTATGCTCTGTCTGCTACCATGGCTGATGCGGAAAGCTTAGGAATCAGGTATATGAAGGATTTTGAAATTATTCAAATTCCGGGAAGGCGAGAAATTGAATACACATTTGTTCGCTCTTTGCAGGAGGTTTATAAGTATACAAAGGCTGAAAATTTAAGAAAACTTTTAATTTTTTGCAATACCAGAGCTTTCACGGAGTCACTTTCAGCTGAGTGTAAAAATTCTTGGGGTATGAATAAAGTAGTTGTTCATCATGGAAGCTTGAGTAAACAGATTCGCGAGGAAGCAGAAAGTTTTATGAAAGAAACAAAATATGGAGTTTGCGTTGCAACAATGACCTTAGAGATAGGCATTGATATTGGAGACATAGATGCAGTTGTCCTTGCTGAAGTTCCCTGGAGTATTTCTTCCTTGCTTCAACGAATAGGAAGGGGAAATCGCCGAAAACAATTTTGCAGGGTTTTTGCTTTATATAATTCTGAAGAAGAGAAGTTAATGTTTGAAAAAATGATTAACGCAGCTAGAAATGGTAATTTGGAGTCAAAGAGTTATTTCCCAGATCTATCAGTAGTTATTCAGCAGATTTTTTCGTCCTTATTTGCACAACCGTCTGGACTAGAAGTTAATCATTTTTTAGAGCTCTTCAGCGAATTTTGTTCGAAGTCTGATTTAATTGATGTTTTGAAACATTTGGAGAAAAGGGGCGGATAGAAAAAAAGGGAAGTAGGTGGTATGCGACTACCAGATTAATGGAGGATGGTGAAAAAGGGAAAATTCACTCAAATATTCCTCCTGCAGAAGCATTCAAGGTCATTGATACAGTAACAAGAAAGATAATTGGGGAAGTGAATTTTCCAGTTGATGATATTTTTGTTCTGGCAGGAAGAATTTGGAAAATAGTTTCTGTCGAAGGAAACTTGAATAAAATTTATGCAAAACCATGGGGAGGTAAAGCTTATAATCCACGATTCAGGATTCACAACCAAAAGGGCCGCTTCTTTTATCTTCTACCCGAGAACATAAAGGAAAGAATAAAAAACCAAATTGACCTGCCAATATCAGGTTTTAGTTAATCCAACTAGCTTACAAACAAAGTATTTAACGGGCTTGCAGCCAAGATTTTAAAGGTTTCAAAACTTTCAAATTTCTTAACCTCTTTCTTACTCCATTTGGAGAATAGGGATTAAAGATTATTCAAAAATTTAATAGTAATCCCAAAATTTAGATTTGAGGGTCTAATCTGTTAAAGTTGGTAAGATTTATCTTGCTAAACTTATTGGTTATCGGTATTCTTACCAATTGAAATGATAGAAATTAAGACGGTTCTTGTTGATAACTCAAACATCAATGATTTCAAAGAGAGTTTAAGAGAAAAGAATCGGCTGAAGCTGAAAAAACTGGCCCAGGTCCGAAAAATCATCGAAGAGGTTCTGAAAGAAAAAGACCGAGCTCTTTTCCTTTTAACAAAGGAGTTTGACGGGGTAGACCTTGAAGAAAAGGGTCTTCGAGTTACCGAGAGGGAAATAAAAGAGGCTTTAAAAAAAGCTGACCCTGCCTTTCTTGACCTTTTTCAGAAAGCACGAAAGAGAATTGAAAACTTTGCCTGCCAGGAGTTCCAGAAGATAAAAAGCTGGAGCTATAAAGATGGTCTGGGCAATGAATTGGGTCAGGTTTTTAAACCAGTAAAAAGAGCAGGATTTTATATCCCCGGCGGACGAGCTTTTTACCCTTCCACTCTTTTAATGAATATCATTCCGGCTAAAGTGGCAGGGGTAAAAGAAGTAGTCGTTTGCACTCCACCCGGGCCTGATGGGAAAGTTATTTCGGAAATTCTGGTTGCTTCAAGTCTTCTTGAGGTTAATGAAGTTTATCGGGTAGGGGGAGCTCAGGCTATAGCTGCTCTGGCTTACGGTACGGAAACAATCAAACCGGTTGATTTGATTGCTGGCCCGGGAAACATTTATGTGACCCTGGCTAAAAAGGAAGTTTTTGGCGAAGTGGGGATTGATTTACTGGCTGGCCCCAGCGAGATTGTAATACTGGCGGATGAAAATGCCAGCCCCGATTTAATCGCCGCCGATTTGCTGGCTCAAGCCGAGCACGACCCGGACTCTTTCTGCGCCCTGGTAACTACCTCCGGCGAACTTATTTTAAAGGTGAGAAAGGCTATAAACGAACAGATATCAGCTTTTTCAAAAAAAGAGGTGGCTCTAAAAGCCTTAAGAAGAAATGGCCTTCTAATTAACTGTTCCAGTCTTGAGTTAGCCATTGAGCTGGTTAATTTTTTTGCTCCCGAACATCTGGAGCTAATGCTTACTTCAGTTAATGAAGTGGTAAAACAAATTGAAAACTGTGGGGCTTTATTTATCGGCGAAAACTCACCGGTGGTGGCCGGTGATTATCTAGCTGGTCCCAGCCATACTTTGCCGACTTCTTTTTCTGCTCGATTTTTTTCGCCCTTATCGGTGCGAACTTTTCTAACCAGTTTTTCCACGGTTGAGCTGAGCTCAAAAGGTTTTCGGGAGCTGGCTCCAGAAATAATTGATTTTGCCCTTCTTGAAGGCCTTGAAGCTCACGCTGAGGCGATCAAAATAAGGCTTAACAAACAAAGAAATGAGTCTTAAGCCAGATTATCAAAGGATAAACGGGGTTCTGGTTAAAAAAAGCGCTTTAAAAGAGTTTTCAGATTTTGATGGGTTAATTCTTGATATTGACGGGGTTCTGGTTGATGTGAGGAACTCTTTTCACAAGGCTATTGTTCAAACTGCTTCTTTTTTCTGCCGCCAGTATCTTCACCCTTCTCTGGTCAAAAAAATCTCTCCTTCCCTGATTAAAAAATTTAAACTTTACTCTGGCTTTAATAATGACTGGGACCTAACTTATTCTCTACTACTAACTCTGATTTCCTACTATGAGAATATTTTTCTCAAAAACAAAATTGCCGATTTTAACTCTTTTGTGCATAGCTTTCTGGAAGAGGCTGCTTTGAAGGGTGGAGGATTAAAGGGGGCCCGGAAAGTTTTTAATGAACAAATTAGAAACAGTGCCCGAAACTGGTTCCGCTTAATCCCTTATGACTCAGTAAAGACTTTTTTCCAAGAAATTTACGGAGGACAGGACTACTGCTTTTTTCTTTACGGTTTCAAACCCCGGCAGATTACGAAAAAGGGCCTGGTCAATCAAGAAAAGTTGCTGGTTAGCAAAGAGCTTTTAAGCCAGTTTTCTCCTGGTCTGGGGTTGATTACTGGGCGAACCCGGGAAGAAACTATCCTTTTTCTCAAACTTTCATCTTTACAATCTTTATTTAAGGATGAGGCTATCATTCATGATGGGAAACTGGCAAACAAACCTCATCCCGATTCGCTTAAGCACCTGATGGATTTTTTGGGTTTCAAAAAAGCAGTTTACCTTGGTGATGTTCTCGATGATTGGTTAATGGTTAAAAGGTATTGTAAAATTTATAAAGAAAAAAAAGTTCTGGGAGGAATTGTAGCCAGATCATACAAAGGGAAAAAACTTTTTTTGGAGCAAGGAGTGGATTTTTTAGCTGACTCAACCGAAGCGGCTTTAAATTTTTTGCTAAAAGGAAGGAGAAAGTAGTGTGAGAAAAGCAAAGATTGAAAGAAAAACCAGAGAGACAAGTATATTAGTTGAGTTAAATATTGACGGCAGCGGGAAAGCCTCTATTGAAACCGACCTTCCCTTTTTGAACCATATGCTTGAGCTTTTAGCTCGCCATGCCAATTTTGATCTGACTTTAAAAGCTAAAGGGGATTTGGAAGTTGACGCTCATCATACTGTTGAAGACATCGGGATTGTTCTTGGTCAAGCTTTAAGACAGGCAATAGGAAGTCATAAAGGGATTAATCGATATGGCTTCAGTCTGGTCCCGATGGACGAGGCTCTGGCGCAGGTGGCTCTGGACATCAGCGGTAGGCCTTACCTTTCTTATGAAGTCAATTTCAATCAGGACAAAATCGGGGAGTTTAATACCGACCTTTTCCATGATTTTTTCCATGCTTTCGTTAATCACGCCGCTATAACTTTGCACTTGAAGACTTTATCTGGCCGCAATGACCATCATCTTATTGAATCAGTTTTCAAGGGTTTAGCTAAAGCCTTAGAGATGGCAGTTTCTCTTACTCGCCAGAATCTGCCTTCAACTAAAGAGGTAATTGATTGATTGTAGTTGTTGATTACGGTTCGAGCAACCTTTTAAGTGTTGCCAAAGCCTTTGATTATTTAAAGGTTCCCAACAGGATAAGCTCTTTGCCTGAAGACATACTTGAAGCCAGTGGAGTAGTCTTGCCGGGAGTGGGTTCTTTTGGCCACTGTGTTAAAAATCTGCAGGAAAAAAACCTATTCGGGGCAATCACTGACTATATTAGCTCTGGCCGTCCTTACCTAGGGATCTGCCTCGGTCTTCAAATTCTTTTTGAAAGCAGCGTTGAAGATGACAGCGTCAGAGGTTTGGGCATAATAAAAGGGAAGGTTTTGAAACTTCCCCCCGGGGTAAAAATTCCTCATATCGGCTGGAACCAGGTAAAGGTCAAGAAAAACCACCCTTTTCTTGACGGCGTTCCCCAGTCTTCCCATTTTTATTTTGACCATTCCTATTACTGTCAGCCGGAAAATTCTTCTGAAGTTATCGGGTTGACGGAGTACGGCATAGAATTCCCTTCGGTGGTAGGAAGAGAAAACATTCTTGGGGTTCAGTTCCACCCCGAAAAGAGCTCGACTTCTGGCTTACAAATTTTAAAGAATTTTGCCGATTATGTAGAGGGTAAGCGATGATAGTTTTTCCAGCTATTGATATTTTAGGCGGAAAAAGCGTCCGATTGTTCAAAGGCCAGTTAGATAAACCCAAGGTTTATTATTCTGATCCTTTGGAGCCCGCCTTAATTTTCCAATCTACCGGCTTTACCCACCTTCATCTAGTTGACCTTGATGGGGCTCGTCTTGGCTACCCGGCCAACCTGTCAGCTCTACGGAGGATCTGCCAGAACACAAATCTGATGGTTCAGTTTGGCGGGGGGTTAAGAAGTCTGGAGAGTGTGGAAGAAGCTTTTGAGGCCGGCGCCGAACGGGTGGTTTTAGGAACGGCGCTGGTAAATCAACCTGAGCTGACTAAAGAAGTGATTAAAAGATATGGCTCAAAACGAGTGGTGGCAGCAGTTGACACTCGAAGTGGGAAAATCACTGTTGAGGGCTGGCAAAAAGAAACCTCTCTGGAACTGGTGGATTTAGTCAAGAAATTGGAGAAGTTAAAGCCTGGCCATTTACTTTTAACCGATGTTGAGCAGGATGGCACTCTTCAGGGGGTTAACTTTAATCTGGTGGAAAGGCTAATTTCTGCCACCAATATACCGGTAATAATTTCCGGGGGAGTTTCTTCTCTAAAAGACCTTCAGAAAGCAGCAGAATTAGAAAAAGACGGAGTTGAAGGTATTATAATAGGAAAGGCAATTTATGAAAATAAAATTGACTTAAGGGAAGCGGTGAAGTTTAACTGTGCTGACTAAAAGAATTATTCCCTGTCTGGATGTGGACAGGGGGAGAGTAGTAAAAGGGGTCCAGTTTGTTAATTTGAGAGACGCCGGTGACCCAGTCGAACTTGCCAGTTTTTACAATTCCGAAGGGGCAGATGAGCTTGTTTTCCTTGACATTACAGCCTCGGCTGAAGGCCGTAAAACTATGGTTGAAGTCGCCAGAAGAACAGCTGAAAGAGTGTTTATTCCGTTTACTGTTGGCGGGGGAATAAGCAGTCTTGAGGAAATAAAAGAGATTTTGCGAGCTGGAGCCGATAAGGTTTCGCTAAACACAGCCGCTGTTAAAAACCCCGAATTAGTTCGGGAAGCGGCAAGGAAGTTTGGCTCTCAATGTGTAGTAGTAGCCATTGACGCCAAAAGAGCCGACAACTTCTGGGAAGTTTATGTTCGGGGTGGTCGCACTCCCACCGGGCTTGATGCTGTAAGCTGGGCAAAGAAGGTTGAACAGCTTGGAGCAGGAGAAATTTTGCTTACCAGTATGGACAGAGATGGTTCCCAGGTAGGGTATGATCTTGAGCTAACCAGAGCGATTACCTCTGCTGTCAACATTCCGGTGATTGCTTCAGGCGGAGCCGGGAAACTGGAGCATTTTTACGAAGTTTTAACTGAAGGGGGAGCTGACGCAGCTTTGGCCGCCTCTCTTTTTCATTATGGAACCCTGAAAATCAGAGAGGTTAAAGAATACTTAAAAGGGAAGGGTCTTTCTATAAGACCAGTTTGATAATTGCAATTTTTTATTAGTTTCTTTTTTTTTTTTTTTTTCGTGATAGCCAAAAGGAAAGGTTGGTTTTTCTATTTCCCGGGACGAGGTTTACAGCTTTCCCATTCCCTTTTCCCCTATGTACCTAAGGGGGGGATAATTCTCCCTAACCTCTCTTCCAAGCAAAGGGGGAAATTAGAAGAAACCCTCCTCTGAACTTTCTAATTCCTAAGGTGGAAGGCAAGAGAAAGGGGATCGAGAAGGATTTAAGAATTATCTTTCCGGGGTTAATTAGAACTTTGATTGTTTAGCCATGGTTTAATAAAAGCGGGCTTTCTGATAAAATAGAGCTCTAAATGGATGAGTTCAAATTTGACGAGAAGGGTTTAATCCCCGCCATTATCCAGGATTATAAAACCGGTGAAGTTTTAATGCTGGCTTATATGAATCGCGAGTCTCTTGATAAAACTCTGGAGACCAAACGCACTTGGTTTTTCAGTCGTAGCCGTCAGAAGTTATGGTGTAAGGGAGAAACTTCGGGAAACATACAGATAGTAAAGGAAATCAAGTATGATTGCGATTCTGATACCCTTCTGGTTTTAGTTGACCAGGTCGGTCCTGCCTGCCACACTGGCAACCGTAGTTGCTTTTATCGAACTGTCTTTACCGACCCGGAAGGTGTTCCAACAAACTGGCTATCAGAACTTGAAAGATTGGTTAAAAAAAGAAAAGAAGAAAAACCAGAAGGTTCTTACACAGCCAAACTTTTTCAGAAAGGTCTTAATTATATCGCTGAAAAAGTCCAGGAAGAAGCAGGAGAAGTCATTAAGGCAGCTAAAAATGAGAGTAGAGAGCGGTTAATTGAAGAATCTGCCGACCTTTTATTTCATCTTCTGGTTCTCTTGCGCGAAAAAGAAGTTGACTTTTTTGAGGTTGAAAAAGAGTTATATAAAAGACATAAAAAATAAATTTTTGTTAGGAGGAATAGGTAGATGTCAGACGAAGTTTTTCAGACTGAAATAGAAATAGGAGGAAAAACTATTTCTTTTGAAAGTGGAAAGATTGCCCGACAGGCTGACGGCGCTTTTCTGGTTACCTGCGGAGAAACTGTAGTTTTAGTTACAGCTGTAGCCTCTGATGAACCACGAGAGGGGATAGACTTTTTCCCTTTGACCGTTGATGTTGAAGAAAAAATGTACGCCGCCGGAAAAATTCCTGGTGGTTTTTTTCGTCGGGAAGGCCGCCCGAGTGAAAAAGCCATTTTGACCGCTCGGCTCATTGACCGCCCCCTTCGGCCTTGTTTTCCTGATGGCTTTCGCAATGATGTTCAGATAATTGCTTCAATTCTTTCGGTTGATCAGATTAACCCACCTGATATACTGGCAATAAACGGAGCCTCCCTCTCTCTTATGGTGTCAAGCATTCCTTTTGAAGGTCCCGTTGCTGCGGTAAGAGTTGGCTATGCTAACGGGGAGTGGTTGATTAACCCAACTTATCAGGAAATTGACTTTGGGGTTTTAGACCTGGTAGTTGCTGGAAGGGAGTATACAGAAAACGGGGAGACCAAAATTGGATTTATTATGGTTGAAGCTGGGGCAAAAGAGGTTAAAGAGGAAGTAATATCTGAAGCCTTTACTCAAGCCGAGCCTTTCATTAAAAAGCTTATAGAATTCCAGAAAGGAGTTCAGAAAAAAATTGGCCAGCCTAAAAAGGATTTTTCCGTGGTAGAAATTGACCCGGAAATAGCCCGAAGAGTCAAAGAGTTAGCCTTACCCCAGCTGGAAGAAGTGCTTTACACTTTCGATAAAAACGAAAGAGAAGAAAAAGTGAAAAACCTTAAAGAGAAAGTAATTGCTGAAGTAGAAGAAGTTGAATGGGAGTTTGGCGAAGAAGAAGTGGAATTTCAGGCTAAAAAATCTTTTGCCCAACTTTTAAAGGAAGAGATGAGAAAGTTAATCGTTGAAAAGGGTATCAGGGCTGATGGACGTCGTCCAGAGGAAATAAGGCCTATAAGCTGTGAAGTTGGTTTGCTTCCCCGCACTCACGGCTCGGGACTTTTCACCCGGGGACAGACTCAAGTTCTTTCGGTAGCTACTCTGGGCACCACTTCCGAAGAGCAAATAATTGACGGCCTGGAAGCCGAAGAAAGCAAAAGATATATTCATCATTACAACTTCCCTCCTTTCTCCACTGGAGAAGCTTACCCCTTAAGAGGACCCAGGCGGCGAGAAATCGGGCATGGAGCTTTAGCCGAAAGGGCACTTTTGCCCGTCATACCTCCAGAAACTGAGTTTCCCTACACTATCCGGGTGGTTTCTGAGGTTCTTGAGTCCAATGGCTCAACCTCAATGGCCAGTGTTTGCGCCAGCTCTCTGGCTTTAATGGATGCCGGAATTCCCATTAAAAAACCAGTCGCTGGAATTGCCATGGGCTTAATAAAAGAGGATAACCGAGTAGTTATTCTAACCGATATTTTGGGAATGGAAGACGCTCTGGGCGATATGGATTTTAAGGTAGCGGGCACTGAGGAAGGAATAACGGCTTTGCAGATGGATATCAAAATTACCGGAATTTCAGCTGAAGTTTTAAAAGAAGCCTTATTGAGAGCAAAAGAAGCTCGATTATATATTTTGGACAAAATGAAGGCAGTAATCAGCCAGCCCCGCTCGTCTCTTTCACCTCATGCTCCAAGAATATACACTTTGAAAATACCCCAGAATAAGATTGGCGAGCTAATTGGCCCCGGTGGGCGGGTAATAAAGAGCATTATTGAAGAAACCGGAGTGAGCATTGACATAGAACAAGATGGTACGGTCTTCATTGCTTCTAAAGATGAAATCAGCGCGGAAAAAGCCCGGGAAATTGTTGAAAGCATAACCCGAGAAATTAAAGCGGGCGAAAGGTTTCTGGGAACCGTCACCCGGGTAGCTGACTTTGGAGCTTTTGTGGAGATTCTTCCGGGAAAGGAAGGCCTGGTTCATATTTCCAAACTTTCCCCTCAAAGAGTAAAAACTGCTCGGGATCTGGTTAAAGTTGGAGATAAACTACTGGTTCAAGTGGTTGAGATTGACTCTATGAACCGCATAAACCTTGCCGCTGTAAGCTATTTGGAGCAGGCTAAAAACCGCACTTTCCCTCCTAAAAGATGACTTCAAGGCCCCGTAATTATTTGAGAACCAGGCTGGCTAACGGTCTTGAGGTTTTTACTGAAGAAACTTCCAACTTTCGCTCGGTTGCTCTTGGGTTCTGGGTAAAAACTGGTTCGCGGTATGAAAAACCGGAGCAGGCGGGAATTTCTCACTTTATCGAACATTTGATTTTTAAAGGTTCGGCGCGTTACAGCAGTCAGGAAATCTCAACTATTTTTGACAATCTGGGCGGAGAAATAAATGCCTTTACCGGAAAAGAATACACCTGTTACTACTTTAAGCTACTTGACGAGCACCTTGATAAAGGTTTTGAAGTCTTAACTGAAATCCTTCAGAACCCTTTGTTTAAATCAAAAGACATTGAATCAGAAAGAAAAGTAATACTGGAAGAAATAGCAATGTACGAAGACACCCCTGATGAGAAAATTCACGATTTGTTCCTTAACCAGCTGTTTGAGGGACATCCTCTGGGAAGAAGTATCTTAGGGGACCTAAAAACAATTAAAAGTTTAACCCAAAAAGAGCTGAAAAATTACTTTGAAAATTACTATAATCCTTCTAACATAGTCCTGACAGCCTCCGGCAGCCTTAAGCATCGAAAGTTAACTGAAAAACTTTCTGACCTCTGGCAAAAAAACGGCCTTCCTCAAAACAAACGCCAACCAATTAAGGTTAAAACTTCCCGGAAGGTTGCTCTCAACTATAAAAAAACCGAGCAAATCCACCTTTGTTTAGGGGTTGAAGCTTTTAACGCCCGCCATCCCGAACGATTTGCTCTGTCGGTTCTGGACACAATTTTAGGCAAAGGGATGAGCTCCCGTCTTTTCCAGGAAATCAGAGAAAAAAGAGGACTGGCTTACTCGGTTTTTTCTTATAGCTCCCTTTTTAACGAGTCGGGAGCTTTCGTTATCTACGCGGGAACCAATAAAAAAAATCTTCAAAAAGTGGTAGATTTGATTCTGGAACAAATATACTCTTTGGCTGATAAAGAGCCGCAAAGCGAAGAACTGGAGAAAGCTAAAAATCAAATTAAAAGCCAGCTGGTCTTAAGTCTTGAAAGCACCTCGGCTCGAATGATGAGGCTGGGAAGGTCAGTAATGGCTGAACAAAAGATCCTGACCATTGATGAAGTTATTAAAAAAATAAATGAGGTAAATGCGGAAAAAATTAAAAACCTGGCTCAAAAATTATTTAAACCCTCCCGGATAGTTCTTACTGCTATTGGGCCGCTAAAGGAAAGTGAAGTAAAAATCTGGTAAAATCCTTAATTTGGTAGTCTTTTAAGTTGAGATAATTATAAGAACTAACCTATAATAAAAAGTTATGAGGGGATTAAATGATTAAAGTTCTGGTTTGCGGAGCCTCAGGGAATATGGGGAAAGAAGTTGTCCGAGCTGTTCAAGCCGACCCTGAGCTCGAACTGGTCGGAGGGGTTGATATTAACCAGGTGGGGGCGGATTTAACAGAGAATGCTGGCCTTGAGCCCAGCGGTATGTTCATCGAAAATGACCTTTCCGCAGCGATTAAAAAAAACCAGGCTGAAGTTGTAGTGGACTTTACTCACCCTTCAGTTGTTTTTCAAAATATAATCACTGCTCTGGAAAGCGGAGCTCATATTGTAGTGGGAACGACTGGCTTAAAAGAAGACCAACTGCCAGAAATTGAAAAAAAGTCCAAAGAAACCAGGAAAAATGTTTTTATAGCTCCCAATTTTTCCCTGGGGGCAGTTTTGATGATCAAGTTGGCTGAAATTGCAGCTCAGCACTTTCCGGAAGTTGAAATAATTGAGCTTCATCACGAGAAAAAAGCCGATGCTCCTTCCGGCACTGCTTTGTTGACTGCTGAAATTATTGAAAAGGCTCGGAGAAAAGAACCAAGAATACCTGAGGGCAAGGAGGTGGTTTCTGGTTGTCGGGGCGGTAAGTTCAAAAACTTAAGGATTCATTCGGTAAGACTTCCGGGACTGCTGGCTCATCAGGAAGTAATTTTTGGAGGTTATGACCAGACCCTGACTATCAGGCATGACACTTTAAGCCGAAGATCTTTTATGCCCGGCGTTCTGATGGCTATTAAAGCTGTTCAGCAAAGGCCGGGTTTAACTTACGGTCTGGATAAGATTCTTTAGGAGGGAAAATGTTTGGTTCTTTAATTACAGCAATGGTAACTCCTTTTAAAGAAGACTTGAGTTTAAACCTGGATTTAGCCGAAGAACTGGCCAACTTTTTAGTGGAAAATGGGTCTGATTCACTGGTGGTTTCGGGCACCACCGGCGAGTCGCCAGTTTTAAAAGAAAAAGAAAAATTAGACCTTTTTAAAGCGGTTCTTCAAGCGGTTAAAGGAAAAGCCAGAGTTATAGCGGGAACTGGAAATTACTGTACTGAAGAGACGATTGAGCTGACCCGTAAAGCCGAGAAAATTGGGGTAGACGGTTGTCTTCTGGTTGTTCCTTATTACAACAAGCCTCCCCAGGAAGGTCTGAAAAAGCATTTTCAAGCGGTAGCTGCCAGAACCAGCTTGCCTTTAATCTTATACAATGTGCCTTCCCGGACTGCTTGCAACCTAGAAGCCGAAACAACAATTGAACTATCCAAAGTGGAAAATATTGTCGGAATTAAGGAAGCCAGCGGAAATTTGGCGCAGATAGGGAAAGTCATAGCCTATACCCCGGACAATTTTCTTGTTTACTCAGGGGACGACGCTTTTACCTTTCCCGTTTTGGCTCTGGGTGGCGACGGGGTTATCAGTGTAGCTTCCCACGTAGCTGGCCCCCAGATCAAAAAAATGATTACTTTGTTTAAAAAAGGCAACTTTAAGAAAGCCCTTGATTATCATCACCGGCTGATGCCCCTTTTTAAAGGCCTCTTCTTAAAAACCAACCCAATTTTAACTAAAGCTTCGGTTGAGCTTATTGGCTTTCCCGTTGGACCACCCCGTTTACCCTTAGTTGAGGCTACACCAGAAGATCGCCAGAAATTAAAAAAACTACTGGAGGAAGTTAAAACCATTAATTAATGTCTAAAAATTCAGTTGAAATAATCCCTCTCGGGGGATTGGGAGAAATAGGGAAAAATTCCACCTTAATAGTTTATGGTACAAACTCCATCCTGATTGATGCGGGTTTGAAGTTTCCTGAAGAGGAAATGCTGGGAGTTGATTTGGTTTTGCCCGACTTTTCTTACCTGAAAAAACTACCAGTTAAGCCTTTAGCCATCATCTTAACCCACGGTCATGAAGATCATGTTGGAGCTCTTCCTTATTTGCTTCCGGACTTGAACATTCCCGTTTATGGCACTCCTTTGACCATAAATTTAGTTCAGGCAAAACTGGAAGAGTTTTCAATATCTGGTTACCAGCTAAACATTGTTAAGCCAGGGGGAACAATAAATCTCGGTCCTTTTGAAATCGAGTTTATACAGGTAAATCACAGCATCCCCGACGGAGTTGGTCTCTATATCAAAACTCCCATCGGCGGGATTGTCCATTCTGGTGATTTCAAACTTGACCCGGCACCGGTTGATGGCAGTCCGACTGATTTAAATCGTTTTTCAGCCATCGGAAAAAACAAAGTTTTGGTTTTTCTTTCTGACTCCACTAACGCTGAAGTTCCTGGCTTCTCGCCTTCGGAACGCCTGGTCGGTGAAACTCTGGAAAAAATTTTTCGCCAGGCCAAGAAAAAAATTATTGTGGCTTCTTTTGCCTCTCATCTGCATCGGATTAAGCAAATAATTGAGTTGAGCAAGCAATTTGGGCGAAAAATCGCCGTTTCTGGTCGAAGCATGAAAGAAAGCATTGAAATAGGAAGGCGTTTGAACCATTTTGACCTGCCGGAGGAAATGATTCTGGAATTGTTTAATTTAAAAAAATACCAACCCGATGAGTTGGTTGTAATCTGCACAGGCAGTCAGGGCGAGCCGCTCTCCGCCCTTTCTCTTCTAGCTTCTGGCCAGCACAAAAACCTTTCTATTGAAGCAGGGGATACTGTAATAATTGCGGCCACTCCTGTACCAGGAAACGAAAGGGCTGTTTCCCGAATTATTGACGATATTTTCCGAATGGGAGCTCAGGTTTTTTACGAAGATGTTTCCAGCGTTCATGTCTCTGGACACGGCTATCAGGAAGAGCTAAAACTGCTTTTAACAATGGTTAATCCTAAGTTTTTTGTTCCCATCCATGGCGAGTATCGCCATCTCGTTTATCATTCCCAACTAGCTCAGGAAGTTGGCTTAAAAGCTGAAAACATTTTTATCCTTGAAAACGGTGATGTGTTAGATGTTCGCCCTAATGAAGCTTATGTAAGTAAAAATGTGGGAGCTGGACAGGTTTTTGTTGACGGTCTGGGAATTGGCACGGTTTCTGATCTAGTTTTAAGGGATCGGATGAAACTGGCTCTTGACGGCATGGTTGTTATCGCTATCGGGATAAAACAGCCGCACGGAGAACTGATTTATGGCCCAGAAATTATTTCTCGCGGCTTTATTCATCCCGAAAACTCTGTCGAGCTTCTTAATCAAATAAAAGAGGAAGTATTGAGCCTGTTTTATGAAGCTGCCCGATTTAAACTAATTGAAAAGGCGGCTTTAAAAGAGGAAATCAAAAGGTTAGTAAGTCGTCTTATATTTAAACTAACCCGTCGAAAACCAATCATTGTGCCCTTAATAATTGAGCTCTAATGAGTATCTGGCAAGCTATTTTACTGGCGGTAGTTCAGAGCTTAACCGAGTTTATTCCCGTAAGCAGCTCAGCCCATCTGGTAATTCTGCCCCATATTTTAAAAATTCCTCAACCCTCGCTTTTCCTTGATGTCAGTTTACATTTTGGCACCTTGCTTTCTCTTCTGGTTTATTTTCGTCAACAAATATTCGAGCTTTTAAAAAAAGGTTCCCCAAGCCGTGGACTCCTGAAATACCTTTTAGTAGCAACTCTTCCCGCAGCTATCGCCGGAGCTTTAGCTAACGATTTTTTTGAAAGCTTTTTTCAAAAGCCCTTCTGGGCAGCTGTTTTTTTAATTTTCACCGGCATTCTTTTATTTTTAGCTGAGCGACTGGCAACCTTTAAAAAAAACAGCTTAAAAATTAACTATTCTGAAGCTCTCATTATCGGTTTAGCCCAGGCTCTTGCTATTTTTCCTGGCATCTCGCGTTCGGGAGCAACCATTTCCGCCGGTCTTTTTTTGGGGCTGAAGCGAGAAGAGGCTGCCCGCTTTTCCTTTCTTTTAGGTATCCCTATAATTTTTGGCAGTTTTCTATTTGAACTAAAAAAAGTATCTTTTAGTACAACTGCTTTCTTTCCCTTAATCCTCGGAGTTCTGGTTTCTTTTATCACGGGTTATCTTATTATCGATTTTCTATTAAAATATCTAAAGCAAAGGAAATTATATCCTTTTGCAGCTTATTGCTTTCTTGTGGGGCTGATAAGTGCCTGGTGGTTAAGGTGAGAAAGAATAAAGCTCAAGAAACCGCCGATTTTTATAGCGATGTTTACGCTATAATTCTGGCAACTCTGGCTATTTTTTTACTTCTTTCTCTTTTTACTGATTACACCGGTATCGTTGGTCATTATGTCGCCTTTTTTTCAAGCTGGCTTTTAGGCTGGGGAAGGTTTTTACTGCCCTTTTTATTGCTCGTTTTCTCAGGGGTTCTTTTAATCCGAAAAGATATTTACTGGAATGACATTGCTCTGGGTTTGTTTTTAATCGGTATTTCTCTTCTTGCTCAAAGTCATATCCTCGTGCCTCTTAATCAAATGTATTTACAAAAAAATCTAATTAAATATGGGGGTTTTTTAGGATTTCTTTTTTCCTACCCGCTGGTTTATTTACTTAAACCAGTTGGAGCAACCGTAATTTTAATTGGAGTTTTTTTAATCGGGCTGGTTCTAACCATAAGAAGGCCTCTTACTGATCTGGTTCGTCTGGCAAGGAAAAAGCCGTCCCGGCCACCCCGAGCGGTTGAAGGCTTAAATTCTCAAAGTAAACAGGAAGAAACTTTTATTGAAGAAACTCTGCCTGTCATTCTTGAAGAAAAGACTCTCCCTCTGGAAAAGAAAATCAAAGAGACGCCAGTTGAACAAAAAAAAGAAGAGGTAGTTGTTCCTCTGGAAATAATAAAGAAAGAGGGGGCCGAAAAGTATTTACTCTGTTCAAGCGGGAAGAAGAGAAAGTCGGCTTCGGAAATGAAAGCAGTCCTGGAAAAAACTTTAAAAGAGTTTGAAGTAGGCGCCTGGATAGAAAATGTAATTGAAGGCCCGACTTTTACCCGCTTTGAAATTCAACTGGAACCTGGAGTGAAGGTCAATAAGATTTTAAGAATTGAAGAGGATATGGCACTGGCTTTAGCCTCGCCTGATTTGAGAATTCTGGCTCCGATACCAGGCAAATCGGCCATCGGTATTGAAGTGCCCAATATCTATCGTTCCTTTGTTTACCTTGGAGATTTAGTGAAAACCCCGGATTTTCAGGAAGCTGAATCTCCGCTGGCTGTAGCCATTGGCCAGGAAATCACTGGGGCACCGGTTGTAATAGACTTGAAAGGTTTACCTCACCTACTGATAGCCGGCGCTACTGGTTCAGGTAAAAGCGTCTGTTTGAATGCTATAATAACCTCCATTCTTTTAAGAGCCCGGCCAAGCGAAGTTAAGTTTATAATGATTGACCCCAAAAGAATTGAACTAAATCTTTACAACGACATTCCCCATTTAATTGTTCCTGTGGTCGTGAACCCCAAGCAGGCTGCAGCTGCTCTGGCCTGGGCGGTAGAGGAAATGGAAAAGCGATTTGAGCTTCTTTCAGAAACAAAGACTCGCCATCTCGATGCCTACAACCGCGAAGCGGAGGAAAAACTTCCCTATCTGGTTGTCGTCCTTGATGAACTGGCTGATTTAATGCTTATTGCCGCCAAAGAAGTTGAAGATGCGATTTGCCGCCTGGCTCAAATGGGGCGAGCAGTGGGAATACATCTGGTAGTTGCCACCCAGCGGCCTTCTTCGGATATAATAACTGGCTTGATAAAGGCTAATATAACTTCCCGAATTGCTTTTGCGGTTTCCTCTCAAGTTGACTCCCGAGTAATTCTTGATAGTCCAGGAGCAGAAAAATTAGTGGGCAAGGGAGATATGCTCTTTGTCACTCCTGCCTGGTTAAAGCCCCATCGCTTGCAGGGAGTTTATGTTTCGGAAGGAGAAATTGAAAAAATAGTTGAATACTGGAAGGCTTTGTTAGAACCCCAGTACGATTACAAAGTTGTGGAAGTTAATCGCTTAAAGTCTTTTGATTCAGGTGAAGACGATGTTCTTTTTAATGAAGCGGCTGAAATGGTTATTGTTACTGGAAAGGCCTCAGTAACTTATCTTCAGAGAAAATTTAAGCTGGGTTATGCTCGAGCTGCTCGACTTATGGATTTGCTGGAGGAGAGGGGAGTGGTAGGACCAGCCCAGGGTAGCAAACCGCGCGAGGTTTTACTGACTCTTTCCGAGTGGGAAGAGATCAAGCAAAGCCAATCTGAGGAACAGACAAGATGACTATCGGTCAAAAACTTTCGGAAAAGAGAAGGGAGTTAGGTAAAACCATAAAAGATGTTGAGTTAACTTTAAAAATAAGTTCTCGCTATCTTGAAGCAATTGAAAATGATGATTTTGACAAACTTCCTTCGCCAACCTATGCCAAAGCCTTTTTATCCGATTATGCTACCTTTTTAGGTCTTGACAAAGATGAAATTGTTGAAGAGTTTGAAGCTCTTTATCTATCCAGACCGGAAAAAGAATCCCTAGCAAAACCGGGATTTGTTTTTCCAGAATGGTCTGGAACTTTTCTGGCTCTGGTTCTTTTAGCTTCTTTATTTTTTCTGAGTCTTTATTATTTGTTTTCTTATGTTCGCTCTCAAAATCCCCCGGTAAAGACCAAAACCCCGAGCGAAAAAGAGCTTCCCGCTACGGTTCCCACCCCGGAACCAACTGCTCAACCCGAGACAACCACTCCAACCGAGACACCACCTCAGCCTATTTCTGAAAAAGTTAACCTTAAAGTTAGAATAACCGGTAAAGCTAGCTGGATAAGGGTTATTGTGGATGGGGAAAAGGTTTATGAGGGAATGATGAGGCAGGGAGAAGAAAAAAAGTGGGAAGGTCAGGAAATAAAATTAAGAGTTGGCAATGCAAGCTCAACTGTGGTAATTGTTAATGGAAAAGTTATTGAGCTCGGTCGTACAGCTAACGGAATAGTGGATAAAGTTTTTAGAGGGGGTGTTGATGAGCAATAAGCGACGGTTTTTTATAGCTTCAGAAGAGGACATAGTAAAAGGGCTAGTTTCCGATGTCTATTTCAGTCGTGTTTCTGAGGTTTTGCGAGTTTATGGTATTAATCCTCTGGCTAAAGGTGAAGTGAGAGCCGGTAGTTTGCCTCTTAACTGGCCCTGGGCTGTTTTTGCCGGTTTGGAGGAGATTTTAAATCTCTTTGAGGGTTTCCCGGTTGATATCTTCGCTCTTGAAGAGGGAACAGTGTTTTACCCTGAGATGCCGGTCTTTCGAATTGAAGGTAAATATCTAAGCTATGCAGTTTATGAAACAGCGCTTTTGGGTTTCCTCTGTCAGGCTTCCGGCATTGCTACAATGGCTGCTCGTTGTAAAAAAGCAGCTGATGGTCGGCCAGTTTACAGCTTTGGCGCCCGAAGGATGCATCCAGCTATTTCTCCAATGATTGAAAGAAATGCTTTTATTGGTGGTTGTGACGGGGTAGCCGCCATTGAAAGCGCTACTTTTTTAAAGGAAGAGCCCGTGGGAACTATGTCTCACTCTTTTATTCTTTGTTTTGGTAACGAAAAAGAGGCTTTTAAAGCTTTTCACAAGGTAATGCCGCCAAAAATAAAGCGAATTGCCTTAATAGATACTTTTCAAGATGAAAAGTTCGGTGCTTTAACCGCAGCCGAAGCTATAGGTAACGATTTGTTTGCTGTCAGGCTTGACACGCCTTCCTCCCGACGCGGAAACTTTTTAAAAATTTTACAAGAAGTAAGGTGGGAACTGGATTTAAGAGGTTACAGCGGGGTAAAGATATTTGTCAGCGGGGGTCTTAACGAGAAACTCATTAAGGAATTGAACCAGTGCGCCGATGCCTATGGAGTAGGTACGGCTATCAGCAATGCACCAGTTGTTGACTTTTCCTTTGACCTGGTTGAAATTGACAATAAGCCCCTGGCTAAAAGAGGTAAAACCTCAGGTTCCAAGCAGGTTTATCGTTGCCAGAAATGTTTTCAAGACCACATTGTACCCTGGAATTCCAAAATTGAGGCCTGCAATTGCGGGAGTAAAAAACTTGAACCACTCCTCAAGCCGTGGCTTAAAAAAGGAAAACTGGTTAGAAAAACTCCGGATCCCAGGGAGATTAGAGAAAAAACCTTAAATAACTTAAAACGATTAAACCTTGAACTATGAAAAAGCAGCTTTTACTGGCTTTTTTCCTGACCAGTCTTTTTCTACTTTCTCAGCCTCTGCAAATCAGTCAGGCAAACCCAGCTGATCAGGTTAAGGTTACGGCAAAATCAGCCCTGGCGGCTGAATTAAATAGCGACCAGATAGTTTTCCAGAAAGAGGTAAATGTTAAAAGACCAGTTGCCAGCACAACCAAAGTAATGACCGCTCTGCTTGCTTTAGAAAGGCTTTCTTTAAGCGAAGTTTTAACTACCACTCCGGAAGCTGCTTCTGCCGGTGAAGCCGAGATTTACTTAGCACCTGAAGATACTATGACGGTAGAAAACCTTCTTTATGCTATGCTTTTGAGGTCAGCCAACGACGCTGCTATGACTTTAGCTGAAGGAGCTGGTAAAACAATCAAAAACTTTACTGCTCTTATGAACAAAAAAGCTCAAGAGTTGGGAGCTTTTAACACTCATTTTATTAATCCCCACGGTCTTTACAACAAAAAGCACTATTCAACCGCTTACGACCTCTACCTGATAACCCGAGAAGCACTTAAAAATCCTGTTTTTGCCCGGATTGTCGCCACCAGAAAAAAGGTCCTTTCGGGAAATGGCCGTTATCTAATTAGAAACATAGTTAATCATAATAAACTGGTTTTAAAGTACAATTACGTAAAGGGAGTAAAAACCGGCTATACCAGCGAAGCTGGCTACTGCTTGATTGCTCTTGGAGAGTTAAACAACCTGAGAATTTTAACCGTGGTTTTAGGTGCTCCAACCAGCCAGGATTGCTATAACGACACATTAAGACTGATGAATTATGTAGCTTCAAACTACAGCTATCAAAATTTTGTAAAAAAGGGTGAGCTTACAGCTAAGCTTTACCTTGAGAACGGGAACAAACCTTTGCTTGCTCAAGCCGAAGAAGATCTTTCAATTCTTTACTCCCGAAAAGATCTGCCCATAAACGATATTTCTTTCAAATCCGACATCGCTCTTCCGGTAAAAAAAGGAACCGTCGTGGGTAAGTATATTGTGCGTGGTCAAAAAAGTAAGAAAGTTTTGGGTGAGGTCAGGCTGGTTGCCCAAAATGATGTGGAACCAGTCAGAATATTGACCTCGCCTGACAACTTGCTTAACCGAGCCTTAAGGTTTTTGGGCCGAATTTTAAATTTTTTTTAACTAAGGACGATAATAATGACTGAGGGCAAAATGGAATTGAAAGAGCTTGAAGAAGCTTTTCTTAATATCGAAAAAAAATCTACCTCTGAACTCAAAGAACTTTTTAAACAGCTCAGCGAGTTAGAAGGTAAAGTCTCAACGTTTAGAAAGAAAATTCACGAACTAACTAACAACTTGCGAGCCGAACTGATTAAGCGCCTGGCTTCCAGCCCTTCTTTTCAGGAAGATATTTTTCTGGAAAATCTTTCATCCACCTTAGAAACTTTTCCTGTATCCTGCCAAAAAAGTCTTGATAAAATTAACTTTTCCAGTCTTTTTACTTTGCCCACTTTAGTTAACGAGCTAAACCCGGCCTCAACTGAGGAAATCGAAAAAAACCTTAACCTTCTCCGCAGCAAAGAAGCTGAAGTCTCCTATGTCCGAAGGTTGATTCATGGCTGGCTTGATATTTTAAAAAAAGAGCTTGAGCGAAGATTTACCCGGCCAGAAACAACCATTGAGCTAATTCTTCAGGAAATCAACAGGATTCTCGTCAATAACTTTTGACCGAGTTTCCTAAATAGAAGTTGTCAAATCACTTGTTTAAAGCTAAACTTTAACTGAAAGGAGGTTTAGTTTGGAAAAAACTTTAAGAGACCGAATTACTGATTTTTTTAAGGAATTAAGCATTGACCTTCTTGAGGAAAGGATTATTAACTATATCATCAGAGAACTCAAGAATGGTCGCCGTTTACCTTCCATCTTGAAAGACCCTTATATCAAGAACCGCCTAAGCGAAGAAGAGCTAATGCGTCTGCTTGAAAATCCTCAGTTAATTGAAACCCTGGAAGAAGAGATAAACAAATCTTTCAAAGAACAAATGAATTTCTTTTCTTCCTCTGAGGAGTGAAAGATGATTTGCCCCAAATGCAAAAAAGAAATCAGCGAAGATGTCAGCTTTTGCCCTCACTGTAACTATCAAATTCAAGAAGACACGGTTATTTTAAAAAAATCTCATCTCAAGGGAGAAGAAGTTGAGATAAAACCTTCTACCGACAAAGCCCACACGGTTGCGATTAAAAAAGGGCCCTCAGCGGGAACTGAATTTTTGGTCGAAAAAGAAGAAATAACCATTGGCCGCGACCCAGCTAGTGATATTTTTTTAAACGACATTACTGTTTCTCGCCGCCATGCCCGCATTTTCTTTAAAAAAGATGAAGCTTTTATTGAAGATTTAGGAAGTCTCAATGGAATTTTTGTTGATGGAAAAAGAGTGGAAAAGGCTCAGTTAAAGCCAGGAGCTGAAATTCAAATTGGCAAGTTTAAGTTAGTTTTTTTCAAAAAGAGGTAAACCTTGCCTAAAAAGCCTTCTTTCTCCAATTTATTAAAAGTAAATCAAGTAGTTGAACTTTTAAAATCCGAATTTGGAGACTTAACCCCCAGCAAGATTCGTTTTCTGGAGTCCCGGGGCCTGATCAAGCCTAAAAGAAGCGAATCTGGTTACCGACTCTTCACCGAACACGATATTGAAACTTTAAGGGCAGTCTTAAGGCTTCAAAAAGAACGCTACTTGCCCCTGTCAGTTATAAAGGAAAGGCTGGAGTCTCCTGATTCCTTAAGCTCTCTGGTCACTCAAATTGAGGAAGAAGCTGAGCTGGAAGAAGAACAGGGCTTGAATCGAGAAAAGTTTAAGGAAATAACCAAACTTTCTGACGAAACCTTAGAAGAGATGCTTTCCTATGGTCTTTTAATGCCAGAGAAAACTCTGGAGGGGGAAGAGTTCTCCAGCTATGACTTGAGAGTGGCTCAAACCTTTCTTAATCTTTCTGCTTTTGGCATTGAGCCACGTCACCTTAGAATGTATGTTAATTTCGGAGAAAGAGAAAAAGTCTTTATCGAGCAAATGCTTCTTCCCTATCTAAAGCAAAAAAGTAGCGAAGGAAAGCGCCAAGCTCGAGAAAAACTGCAGATTCTCTTGAAAAATCTTAATGAGCTGAGAAAGGCAATTCTGATAAGGTCTCTAGAAAAATACTACTCAAAATAAATGGCGGAAAAATTTTTGCTTGACTATATGCTGGGGAAGCTGGCTCGCTGGTTGCGCCTTTTAGGTTATGACTCTCTTTACCTGAAACTCAAGGATGATTCCAGCCTTGTTTATATTGCTCTCAGGGAAAACCGCATTCTTTTAACCCGTGACCAGCAGTTAATCAAGCGCAAGATGATTAAAGAAGGGAAGGTCCGCTCTATTTTAATTAAAAGCCATAAGGTGGAAGACCAAATTAAAGAGGTTAACAAGGTTCACCCTCTCAAATTCCAGAGGCATTCTTTTTGCCCCTTTTGCAATGTCCAGCTGATAAACGTTCTACCTGATGAAGTTTTTTCCCGGGTTCCCCCTTATGTTTACCTCACCCAGGAATCATTCCTAACCTGCTCTTCCTGCCAGCGCATTTTCTGGGCGGGAACCCAGCTCAATAGCTTTCTAAACACTGTTGACAAGATCCTGAATTTAAACCAGGCCAATTAGAAAATCAGCCCCAAGTAGTGATGATGAGCACTTAAAAAGTTTGCCAGGAGGCTGAAAATAATTAAGAAAAGATTGAAAAGAGAAAAAACAGCAAGGTGACGACGCCAGCTCTTTTTTTTAGCGCGTCGATAAAGAATTATCAGGGTGGTAAACAAAAGATAAGAAACGATTAATAAAGTAGCAAAGGCTTTAAAATCCAGGAAAGTTTTCCAGATATCTTGAGCTCGGAGAAGACCGGTGACTAAAGTGAGGCTCATAAAAAACAAAGAAAGAACCAGATACACAAAGTTAAGGTTGCTGCGAACCTCTTTAGCCGCTTTGACAAACTCTTCCAGCTTTTCTTCCTGTTCGTACCGCTTAACCAGAAGGAAGCTTAAGCCTCCAATGAAGTTAAGGAACATCAAGACTAAACTGCTCAAGGCAAAAGCTATATGCAGGTAACATTCTTTCCAAACCATTTTTATTATTTTGATATAATAACACAACATAAAAAATGCCTGAAACTCCAAAAAAGGATAACCAGAGTATCGATAGTGTAAAGTTTGCTCACAGTAGCGAGCGGGTTTGCGCTGAAATTCTAAATTACTATGGCATAAAATGGGAATACGAGCCCCGAACTTTTCCTCTGGCCTGGGACAAAAAAGGCAAGGTTGTTTTAAGTTTTACCCCTGATTTTTATCTTCCTGAGTTTGACCTTTATATTGAACTGACCACTATGAATCAACGCCTGGTAACCAAAAAAAACCGCAAAGTAAAGCTTTTAAGAAAGCTTTATCCTGAAGTTAACATCAAAATTTTTTACCAGAAAGACTTCAAAAAACTTCTTTTAAAGTATGGCCTCCAGAAGAAACATAGCGCTTATTTCAAAGAGGGCTGATCTTAGTTGAAGAAAAAAATCGTAATTTTTAAAAAAAGGGAGATTCAAAAAAGAGTAAAAGAGCTTGGGAAAGAAATTACCCGGGATTATAAGGGCAAAGATCTCGTTCTGGTTGGGGTGTTAAGAGGCGCTTTTGTTTTCCTGTCCGACCTCTTTCAGGCAATAAAGCTTCCCTGTAGCGTCGACTTTATAGCTATCAGTGGTTATGGTCCAGCTTCATCAGGAGTGGTCAGGCTTTTAAAAGACCTTGAAGAAAACATTGAAGGCAAGGATGTGATTTTAGTTGAGGATATAATTGATACCGGTCTAACTGTTTCTTATCTTTTAAGAAATTTAAAAGCCCGGAACCCTGGTTCACTGGAGGTTTGCACTCTTCTTAATCGTTCAGTCCGTCGAATTGTTGACCTGCCCATAAAGTATGTTGGTTTCGAAATTCCTGATGTTTTTGTTGTTGGCTATGGTTTAGATTATCAACAAAAGTTTCGTAATCTCTCCTACATTCAGGTTCTTGAGGAAAAAGAAATTTTGAGAGGCAGTATCAGTTGAAAAGAATTGTTCTGGGTTTTTCCTGGCTTACTATCCTGCTTTTTATAGGCTCGGTTGGTTTTAAACTAATTGAAAACGCAAGCTGGATTGATGCCTTTTATATGACCCTAATTACCATTTCAACAGTTGGTTTTCGGGAAGTAGTTCCCCTTTCAAATCTGGGAAAAATCTGGACCATGCTTTTAATTGTTAGCGGAGTCGGCTTAATTTTTTATACCGCCAGTTCTTCAATAGAATTTATGGTTGAAGGGCACTTTGGCGGGCTTTTAGAAAAAAGGAGGTTAAAAAAAATGAGAGATAGACTTCAAGGCCACACAATTATTTGCGGTTACGGAAGAGTTGGCAAGCAAGTAGCTCAAGAAATGGCTAAACGCAAATACCCCTTTATTGTTGTAGAAATTGATGCTGAAAAAGTTGCTGAAGCTCAAAAAAAGGACTATCTGGTATTAAATGGTGATGCCTCCAAAGAAGAAACCTTGCTGGAAGCTGGAATTAAGCGAGCTCGTTTTTTAGTTGCCGCTCTGGACTCTGATTCACAAAATGTTTTTGTTGTTCTGGCGGCCAAACAACTAAACCCTGAACTTAGTATTGTCGCTCGAGCAAACGAGGAAGAATCGGAAGCCTTGCTTTTTAAAGCCGGTGCCTCTCATGTAGTTTCGCCAACAATTATTGGAGGAAGAAAAATTGCCAGCGTTATCTTAAAGCCTGCGGTAGCTGAGTTTCTCGACCGAATTTTTCCAGAAGAGAGCAGTGGTTTCGAATTAGACGAGATCGAAATCACCGAAAAAAATCCTTTTCTGGACAAGGATTTAAAGGAGCTAAATTTTGAGGAAAAATTTGACTTAATAATTTTAGGAGTAAAAAAGAAGGGTAAAGGAGTTCTTCTAGCTTCCAAACCGGGACTTAAGCTGGAAAGAGGCGACAAACTGGTAATTGCCGGCAAAGTGAGTGAGCTTAAAAAATTTCTTAAAAGCTCAGGGTAGGGGAGTGACGATTTCAATCTCAACCCGAACAACTCCGGAAAATCCCAGTGCTTGAGCAGCTCTTTTTGATAAATCAAGGTCCCTTCCTGGAATAAAAGGCCCGCGGTCGTTAACTTTAACCACAATCTGGCGGTCTTTATATTTCACTGCCAGGAAAGTTCCAAAGGGAAGGGTGCGGTGAGCACAGGTAAAATCGTTTTCATTAAACACTTCCCCACTTGAAGTGCGCCGACCATGAAAACCTGGGCCATACCAGCTTGAATAGACGAAGAATTTTTCTCCGGTTGCCTTAAACCGGGCTGGAAACTGGGCATTGGTTAAATAAAACTGATTTGGGTAAGGATCTACGGTAACATATCTTTCGGTTACTGCTCCAAGGTAACCAGGAGTGCTGTAAGCCCTTCTAAGAGCATTCTCGTAAGAAGAGCGCATTTGCTGGTAAAGGATTTTTAGTTCTTCATTGGCCTGGGCTAAAAGCGCCTGAAGTTCTTTTTCCTTTTGGTTAAGTTTTTCCAGATTGAGAAGGTATTGTTCATTTAAAATGTCTTTGACCTTCCTTTCTTCCAGCAATTCCTTTTCTATTTTTTGTATCTCATCTCGATAGGTGTTAATTTTCTGGATAATTTCCTGGTCGTTTTTTAGTAAGCGGGAAGCAATATAAAATCGGGTGATGAAATCAAAAAAGCTCTGAGCGTTTAAAAGGAGGTCAAGGATACCTCGATCCCCATAAATGTAAAGCTTTCTAATTCTCTGGCTGGCAATGCTTTCTTCTCTTTCTAAAAATTTCTGAGTGCGGTCCAGCCGTAGCCGAGTTAAAGCTAGCCTTTCATTAAGCACCTCTAACTGATTGCTTAAGGCTACTTTGTACTCTGATAGAAGTTCGCGCTGGGCTTCGACCTGTTTAATCTTCCGTTTAATTTCTTCAATCTGGGCTCTTTTTCCGCTAATAGTGGAAGGCGGAAGAGCTGAAGCCTTAAAAGCAATTGACCATAAACTGAACCAGGCTAAAAACAAAAGCTTAATAAGCCTTTTTTTATTCATAAACCACTAAATTATAATCTGAACAGCTATTTTTTTCAACTTCAGGTGCTAATTTGTAGTTACTATTTTGAAATTTAGTTTGATTGACGGTTCGAAAAAAGTAAAATTAAGTTAATGAAGAAAATCATAGGACCAGCTAATGAATTTTACCGGGTAAGACTTTTTGAGATCATCTGCGAGTTTCCAGCCGAACTTGATTGGAAAGAAGGAATTTCTTACTTCCCACCCCCACCAGAAGAGGGGAAAAGCTTAAGAAAGTTCCTAATTGAGTTTGTGGACATAGAAAACAAAACCTCTTACCCCTGGAGGTATTTTATAGATAAAAGCGAAGCTCTACGAGCTTTTGAAGAGGCTCAAGAAGATATCAAAACTTTGACTAAAAAACAGCTGGAAGAAAAATATCTATTTTTACCAAAAAACATTTAATTAACTTGATTTTATAGGCAAATGTCGGTATTATTAGTTGTTGGTGGGATAAATGGGGATATATTTTGACTACGATTTTGAAGACGGAAAAGAGGTTGAGAGATGGTCGCCTTGTTACCTGTGCAATCAAAAGAAAGTTCTTTTCGTTGAGTATCATATAAAAACCGGCCTTGTTTATTCTTTATATGACAACGCGCGAAAACTTCATAGCGGGCACCAGGTCAAAGTTGGGAGTGCTGAATATCTGGTTTGCGAAGACTGCTACAATACTTATGGAAGCGAAGAAGGCCTGGTAAGCGAAATTATTCGGCGGCGCAAGGAGGAAAAAGAATCAGAGGTCAGCTCTCAGGTTCAAACTATCGAAAAAGAGATAGAAGAAACAAAAAAAGAATTTTTAGAGCTAGTCGAACGCCTGGGCAAGTTATACTATCATCTTGAAAAAGCAAAGGAGGGCAAAGTTGGTTAGGGTAGTTTTTTACGGTTATTCTTCTTTCGCTGTCAAAGGTGAAAGGCTAAAAATACTTATTGACCCTGGGAAAGCCATACCCGAAGAAAACCCGATTATTCCTGCTGACGAATATAAAGAGGCTGATATGGTTCTGGTAACCTCTATTGGCGAAGATCATTCCGGGGCTCTGCCCGCGGTTGTTTCTACCGGCTTCAAAGTGGTAATTGGTCCCGAAGAGTTAAAAGAGCAACTAAATGTTGAAAGTGTGAACTTCCAGGCCATTAAACCCCAGGAAGAAATTAATATTTTAGGTATTAAAGTCCAGGCTTTTAAGGCCTCTCCTGGCCAGATAGGGGGAGGCTTGAGAAGTTTATTTAAGCGCAAAAGCACAACTCCAGAAGGGCTTGGTTATCTTATTACCCTTGAAGAAAGAACGGTCTGCCATTTAGGTGAAACTCTCATTCGGGAAGATTGGGAAGAATGGAGGCCAGACTTATTGCTTATTCCGATTGGTGGGGGAACAACGATGGACATAACTGAAGCCATTATGGCTGTTGATAAAATTAAACCCCGGGTTGTGGTGCCGATGCATTATAATCTTCCGGCCGGTATTTACCAGTCACGTCAGATTGACCCTTCCCAGTTTGTTGCCCAGATGGACGAAAGGGGATACGAGGCTAAAATACTCGAGCCCGGTCATTCAATATTAATTTAAAAAGAATTTTTATAAAGGAGGTCATTATGGGAGTATATTTTGAGTACGATTTCAAGAATGGAAAGGAAGTTGAAAAAGCAGAAAAATGCTTTCTCTGCGATGCCGACAGCGTGGTTTATGCTGAGTATTACATTCTTGAAGGGGACACTTATAAACTTTACAAAGACGCCCGCAAAATAATAAAAGGCAAGGAAGTTCAGGTTGGCAGTCAAGTTCATGCGGTGGGACCGGAATGTCTGGAGAAGTATCCGGAAGAAGAAACTCTCATTTCTGCCATCCTGGAAAGACGGGTTGAGGCCAAGAAGAGCGAGAAGAAAAAGGAAATTGAAGAATTAGAAGCCCAGATGAAAGCCAAGGAAGAAGAAATTAAAGCTAAAGAAGAAGAAATTAAAAAGATGAAAGCTGAGCTTGACGAAATCAAAGCTAAAATCGACGCCATCAAGAAGGAAGTCGAAAGCAAAAAGTAATTTGTTTTAAACCGAAAATTTATTCAGAGAAAGAAATTGGTTCTTCCAGGGCATGAAGAATTTTTTCCATGCCCTGTTTGTTTTCAGGGTAGGATACGGCAGCGGCATAAATCTGATCGGCTGTTGGCTCGCAACCATGACTTTGTAAAACTTTTAAGATAATATTTTTTATTCTTTCTTCAACTACCCGACAGCCCTGAAAAGGAGTGTGGGGAAGAACCATCAGAAATTGATTTTCGTATCTCCCAAGTTCATCAATAGTCCGTATATTTTTCCTGATTATTGAAGCGACTTCGCTTAAAATATGCTCTCGGCGAAAGGCGCTAACCACTTCCAGAGCATTGGGGTCAACTTCCATTAAAATAATAGAAAAATTGCTTTTATATCTTTCATATTCTTTAATGTATTTATGTATAAGATTTGACAAATATTCTTTTGTATAAATAGCACTTACAGCACTGCTTAGCCGGTGCTGCTCAAGCTCAGCGAACTGGTTAGAAACTGATTGAGCGGTTTGCCCCAAATACCAGCCGGCTACAGGGTAGAGGAGAACGAGAAAAAAGGAAAGAATTGAAAGGGGAGAGAAAGAAAAATTTGCCAGAAAAACGCCAACGAAAACAGCTATTAAAATGAAAGCTGAAGCTATTCCAGCCCAGAACCCCCCGTTTTTAAACCAGAAAGCTGAAGAAAGGATGACCGGAATAAAGAGAAAAACGGCTAAAGCAGCTAATAAATTAAGGGGGAGAAGAGATAAAACCAGAACCAGCAAAAGAAGGGAAAGATAAAAAATAGCTTCCCGAGTAAAGGCATAATATGTTATGGGATAAGTGACTTTTTTCATTTACTTTAGAAACTTGCCAAGCCAGCCGGGTGACTGTTGACTCTGAGCTTCAACCGGGTTTTCGTTTGAGTATCCATTAAGAAAGTTGCGAACTTTAGCAGCGAAATCGGGATTGTTTAAAATTGGCCGAAAATAATTCCAGATAGCATTCCAGTCTCTTTTAATTTCGCTCATTCCCTGGTGGGAGACAAGCTCAATCATCCGGTGGCGGGTAGTTATCAAATTAATTTCGGGAAGGTTTTTTAAAGAACAGGAAAGCTTAAACTCGCTGACGTGAGGATTATTTACCAGAATACGATAAGCAGAAATAATTAAAACTTCTTCAGGATTAACAAAATTTAGTTTTATTCTATCCTCCTCGGATAAAATTGAATCGTCAAAGCTAATAGAAAGGGCAGGGCCTTTGAGGGTTACTTGCTTAATCAAAGAGCCATAACGGGTGTTTCTCAAATCATTTTCAAGCTGGAGCGCCCTTATGGTATCTGAAAGGCTCATCATTGCATCTTTAGGTATTCTCAACAGGAGCTCATCAAAAAAATTCTTTAAGTGGCACTCATTCCGATAGCAACGCCTTTCAGAAAGTTTCAAATGGCCACAGACTCGATTGCAGTAGTCCTCATATACTTTTGCCATCTTCTCCAGACCTTGCCTTCATTTTTGTTTATTTTACCCCACCAAAAAGATAAAACAAATTCCATTTTAGTTTACATAACATATATTATCGCAACTTATGCAAACTCCTTTCTTATAATATTTAACGAAGAATTCCCTCATAAGTGTTGGCTTCTCCATCATTTCTTACGTTTTCCGCTTCTTTTTAAATTAATTTCACTTTTCTGATTTCCGCCCCGTTAAGTTTTAAAAATTAAATCCAAACTTATATGGTTTCCGAAACAGCTAATTCCGGGTAATCTGCTTAAACTTCCCAATTAACTTAGTTTGTCTATCAATAAAATCTAAAATCTCCAAAAAAAGCCCGACCTACTGTTATGATTTGACTGGTTAAGAACCGGAACAAGAAAAAACACAGTTAAAGAACTAAATATGACAAAAACTAAAAATTAAAGGCTTAAAAAGCAGAAAACAAAACCTCTCAAGATTTTTTAATATTTATTTTTTAAAAAAACCGCTCAGAGAGGCTCTGGAAGCATATTCCCAGCTAAATTGGGCTCTTTCCCTCCCCAAAATTAAATTCCTGTGCTTCCAAATCCTCCGGTTCCACGAGATGTTGGGTCGAGTTCGTCCACCTCCTCCCATTCAACCTCAGCTACTTGCTGCACAACCATTTGAGCAATTTTATCGCCTCTTTTGATTTCAAAAGAGTTTTCCCTGTCAGTGTTTAATAAAATAACTTTAATCTCGCCCCGGTAGCCCGAATCGATCAACCCTGGAGTGTTGACAATGGTAATACCGTATTTAGCTGCCAGCCCGCTGCGTGGTTGAACAAAGGCTGCCCAGCCCCGAGGTAAGCTTATGGAAATTCCAGTAGGAACAATCTGACGCATCCCGGGTTTTATAACCAGGTCAACAGTGCTGTAAAGGTCCACTCCCGCATCGCCCGGATGAGCAAAGCGGGGCAAGGGCAAATCAGGATCTAATCTTTTAACTTTTACTTTAACTCTCAAGTTTAAGCACCTCGGACCCGAGTTGGGACAATCTCGCTAGCTTCTTTAGCCCAAGAATAAAGCGTATCCGAAGAGTAGGGCTCAACAAAATTAAAATCTTTACTTAAGGTTTTTTGAGGATTGAACTGCTGTAAAATATAAATATCAGCTCCTTTGATTTCTTCAGCGATAGCTAAGACATCATGCCGATCGACTAGTCCTGGAACTACTGTTGTTCTAAACTCGTGCTTAAGGCCAGAGCTTAGGATTTTTTCAATGGTTTGTTTAATTAATCTAACCGAAGCAAAATTAGAGGTAGCATCCTCATAATGGTTAAAGCCGGTTTTTATGTCCATAGCAATGAAATCTACCAGTCCTTCATTTATCAGTTCCTCAATCATTTGAGGGTTGCTCCCATTAGTATCAAGCTTAACTGGATAGCCCATTTTTTTAATTTCTCTTAAGTAAAATGGCAGTTCAGAGTGGATTGTTGGCTCCCCTCCCCCAATCACAACAGCGTCCAACCAGCCTTTTCTGCTTTTCAAGTGTGAAGAAAGGTCTTCCCATTCGAAAGGGGTTAAGTTTTCAAGCTCTGTAACCAGTTCGGGATTGTGACAGAAAGGACAGCGGAAATTGCACCCAGCGGTGAAGAAGACAGTAGAGATCTTTCCTTCCCAATCAAGCATAGAAGCGGGCAAAAAACCACCAAAAATTATAGAACTTGTTTGATCTCTTCCGGC
>DAIRCJ010000002.1:0-54801 GCA_036796755.1 Candidatus Geothermocultoraceae bacterium
CGCTTTTTTACTCTCCCTTACTTTTTCCCTCAGGTTTTTCTTTACCTGTGAAAAGGAGGGATAAATCTCCTTCAATCTCCCTTTAAATTAAAGGTCAAGGTAAAAGATTGAAGTTGCTCAAGGCGTGTACTGCTCTTCTATTCTGGTGACAATGTTTCGGGAATTTAGATAAACCCAGCAAAGTCTGGTGGGTGGGCTTAAGGAAGGCCCGATAGACCTGGTAAACTCAGACCAGCTTACCTTTCGAGTATTAGGAATATCTTCAGAAGTTTTGATAATTTTAATCACGGCTGAAGAAGAAACTTCCAGAGTTCGAATGCGGGAAGAAACATTGCGAATATAAATGTCATTGGGGACAGAAGTCTCATCGGGAGTTATATAACCATCCTCCCGAGCAGCTATGACTGCTGCCTCACCAGTAAACCACTGAATATAATCTATTTTGATGTATCGTTTTCTGCCGACAGTGTAGGCTCGGGAAATTATTCCAATTTGTTTGGTCACTCTGGTTGAGGACGCTTTATCCTCTGAAGTTTCACTTTCCGTTTTTTCGCTTTCGGTGGCTTCGGCGGAAAGTTTAGCCAGTTCTTCCCGGGAAGCTTTTAAATCATCCTTTGTTAGGTTTAGCTCTTTCTCCAGCTGAGAAACTTTTTGCTTTAAAGTCTCGATTTGACTTTTGAAAACATTTTCCCGGGCGGGCAGGGCCAGGAAAAAAGAGTAAGCCGAAGCAATAACTGCCCCCAGTAAGAAGAAGGAGATGACCAATATAATTTCTTTCTTTCCCAGCTTTCCCCCTTATTAAATTTGCTTATTTATCCCTTAATGTTAAACCTAAAGCAAGCTTTAGTCAAAAAATCTAAAAAGGCCTGGTTTTCTTTAAAGGTTAGAGCTGGCGGACTACAGGAGAAGAGTCCGGGAGAAAGGGATTTGTTCGCACTATCAGAGAGAAAAGGAAGGGATAGGTTTGAGAAAGGTGTTTGGTGTAGTCAAGCCATTCAGCAAGAAGTAAAACATAAGCCCGCTCCAGGTCCTTAGAGAGATGCTCATAATCTGAAGGAGGAAGGTTGCTTAGGCTTGGGCGAGCAGCCAATTCTTCGGTTAAATGGAAAACTGCCCATAAAAGGTTGGTAAAAGATTCGTGCTCTAAAAGGTTGGGGTTTTCCAGAAGTCTTAAGAGGAACTCCCTTTTACTGACTAAAAAATCAGCTAAGTCTTTTAGGTTGCCAGAAAGGGCAGAGACTTTAAAATCGAGGCTGCTTAAAGCCTTTTTGGCTTCCAGGAAATTTTTTTCCTTCCAGGAAGAAGAAAGGAGAAGGCTGGAGCGGACTCTCTCAAAGTTCTGGTCAAAGGCGCTTATTTTTTTGATAAGTTCCTTACCTACCTCACTAAAGAAAGCTCCAATAACCATATTCATCTTGCTCAACAAGGCTTGCTTTTCTCGGTAGGAAAGAAGTTCATGAAGAACAATGGTTACCAGAAGAACTTCAACAGGCAGAAAAGCAAGGTCTCCAAGAAGGTAAATAAAGATGTGCCTCAGGTCTTTAAAAATAAAATAATGGGCAAGGTAAAGCAAAAAAGAAGCGAGAACCAAACTCAAAGCCAGGGCTACTTGCCAGCTAAACTTTCTCACAAAATTATTATCCCTTAAAGTCTTGGATTTTGTAAAATTGATTTTGTTTCCTTAAAAAAGTGTTTTTCTGGCTTTTTAATGGGGGATTCTTTAAAGGAGAAAAAGTTTTTAAAAAAGGCTATTGTTTAGAATTCATTTGGACAGTTTAGCCAGGTGAGCGCGGTAGTAACCGCCTTTTCCTTTTTGAAACTCTTCATAAGGGGGAATTTCATAAAGTCTTAAAGTGCCGTCAAGGAAGTCGGAAAAGATGAGAAGTTTTCCATCAGGAGAAACATCGAGGGCGGTACACTGATTTCCGCCAACAACGGCATCAACTGGCTTTCCAGTTTGAGTATCAAAGACCAGAACCGAACCCCACTCGGGTCCGGGAAGATAATAGGACTTCGGATTGTTGGCCCCCCGGCAGGAAACAAAGAGGAGCTTTCCGTCGGGGGTTAAGTCAATGGTGTTTGGTTTGTGGTCGGTTCGGGCAAACTTTTCCACCTTATTGCTGTCAAGATATACTTTCCAGATACAATCCTGACCAAGATCGGAAGCGAAAAGGATTTTTCTTTTTGGGGCAGCTACCAGGTGACGAACTGCTTCTCCCTGGTTGAAGATGACTTTTCCTTTGCCGTTGGAAAGATTGATTAAGTCAATTTCTCCCTTTCCAAAACCGGCTACATAAAGAAATTTGCCGTCGGGAGTGGGGAAAAGGCCGCGCGGTGTTTTTACGGTGGGAAGGCGGCGACGAAGCTTACCCGAATTGAGGTCAATTTCCGAAACATCATTTCCCGACCAGTTGGAGACAAAAAGGGTTTTTTCGTCTTTAGAAAGGGCAACCACTTTGCTCCAGGCGCTTCCGGTTTTAAAAGTCCTTAAGATTTGGCGTTTTCTGGTCTCAACTTCATAAACCTGAGCGGTTTCCATCTGGCTGATATAAGCCTTGCTTCCGTCGGAAAGAAAGGTTATTTCTACCGCTCCCGACTTTCCCAGATAGATGTCGGCAAGTTTTTTCCCGCTTAAAGGTTCAAAAACTCTTACTGCCGGGCGGTTTCCCAGAAGGGTAACCCAGACCTCTTTTCTGCCGGGGGCGAAAGCAACCCCTTTTGGGGAACCACCGCACTTAAAAATGTTTAAGCAGTGAAGAATCTGGCCTTCCGGGTCAAGAAAAAAAGAAAGGGAAGTGTTTTCTTCCAGAAAAAAAGATTTTTTAATTGTATTGAAACCTTTCTTGCTTATTTCCAGCTTAACTTTTCCTGCCGGTAGGCTTTTGACAAAAGGGCTTTGACCTGAGTTAACCTTGCCCTTTTCTGTTTTAACCTTTATAGTGGCTCCCGGGGGGTGGGTAAGAACTTTCAGGCTCCAGCTCCGGGGTTTGAGAAAAATTTTCAGGCTCAGTTTTTGTCCTCGGTTAAGTTCAATTTCCTTGCTGTAAGGCAAAAAACCTTTTCGAGTGAGTTCCAGCTTGTATTTTCCCGGCTCGATTTTTTCAAGGTAGAGCTTTCCTTGAGAGGTAGGGTGAGAAGCAAGTTTTATAAGAGCGTCTGACGGAAAGACTTGTACTTTTAGGGAAGCGGGAAAAGGATAGAAGTAAAGAGTTAAAAGAGTCAGGAAAAAAAGGAAAAAGAAGGTTAGAAGAAAAAGCCTTTTTCGTCTTCTTCTCCGGAAGTAAGCCTTCCTTTTTTCCCGTATAATCAGTCTTTCCTCAAAGCCCATACTTTTCTTTCCTGTTTGGGAATACTTTAGAAAACTTTCCCTGCTGCTTTCTAAAGTATTTTTTTAAACTGGTTCTTGCGCGCTCCGCAAACCGGACACACCCAGCTTTCCGGAAGGTCCTCAAAAGCTGTCCCTGGCTTTACCCCTGAAACCGGGTCGCCAGTCTTCGGATCATAAACATAGCCACAAACAGTGCAAACATACTTGCCAGAATCCTTTTCCCTCGCTGATTTCTGATAGAGGGGTGAGGCTTTGGGAGTAAAACCTTTTTTGACCAGGTGGTAATAGGCATAAGTCAGCGGTTCTTTATCTTCCAGGTTTTCCGCCTCTACTATCTCGCCCACAAAGAGGGTGTGAGTTCCCAGGTCTATTTCTTTTCTAATTTGAGCTTCCAGATAGGCAACGGTGTGATCTTCTAAAACCGGGGCGCCGATTTTGCCGATTTTAAAATTTACGGAGGTGAATTTTTCTACTTCTCTTCCCGATTTAAACCCGAAAAGCCCGATTAGCTCCATCGGTGTGTCAATTGCCAGAATGGATACACTAAAAACTTGGCTTTCTTTCAGGCAGTCATAAGTAAAGTTGTTTTTGTTTATGCTTACGCCAACGGCTAAAGGCTCGGCGGTAAGCTGGAAGACAGTGTTAGCTATCTGGCCGTTTAATTTTTCTCCCTTTTTAGAACTCACCACATAAAGACCATAACTGATTTTATAAAGAGCGCTTAAGTCCATAATGTTCCCCTTTATATTTTAAAAATTTACCTTTAATTTAGTTTTTAAAAGCTTTTATTTCAAGTTGTCCTTTTTGTTCTTGATTACCTGGTTTTGAGGGCAAGAGATGGGGTTTAAAGCGATTGGCGGTTTTAAAAGGGCGATTTTGTGATTGAAAAGGGAGAGTTAAAAGTTGAAGACTTTCTGGATTTCATTTAAAACTTCTTCTAGGGGTGGAGCCTCAAACCATTTTCTTTCGGTAAGCTCGTTACAGAAAGACTGATAAAGCTGGGAAATCAAAAGGCTTAGCTGGGGAGGCAAAGGTGGTGGAGAAGAAACCAGACTTTTCCAGTTGAGACGCTCTTTTCTTTTGGCTTCTTCTACCTCTTTATACCAGAGAGTTTGACGGTAAAAAATTCGAGCTAGTTCCTTGCTGACTGGCATTCCTTGATAGCTAAAGCGGCACTCATCAGGAGTTCCCAGAACATCGACGACCATCAGGTTGCGTTTTTCATCCAGAGCCATTTCCACTTTGCCATCTTCGTTAACCATTCCCAGGCGGTTGACTTCGGTAGTTATTAGCTTTTCAATTATAGAAACTAAGCGGCGAAGTTCTTTTATTTCTTCAAGCTTTAAACCAGCAATTTTTTGGGCTTCTTCCCAGCTCAGATAGCGGTCGGTAATCTCCAGTTTGGTGGAAAGGTCAAGAAAAGGCGGGTCAATTTTTTGCCCGGGCCGAGGTTCTTCTTTTAAGCCAAGGTCTTTAGTTTTTAAGCTGCCTTCTTTTAATCTTTTAAAAACACTTGAGCCCTCGGGTAAAGTATTGCGATAGATTATTTCCAGGGGCAAGAGGAAGTTTCCCGACTGGCTTTTATAATCAGAGTAGTCATATTTTCCCTCTTTTATTTGCGGTTCAAGAACCCGAACCAGTTTTACTTCCATAGTTTCAACTGGACTTTCAAGCTCTGAAATTTTCTTCAGCTTTTGATTTTCTACCAGCCCGAGATAGTGGGTTTTGACTCCCATTGACTCAAGTTTTTCAAAAAAGTAAGCCCCGATTAGACAGAGAGATTTTCCTTTGTTCCTCAGGTGATCAGGCATTTCTCCCCAGTCAAAAACTGAGTAGCGGTCGGAAAAAACAAATCTTCCCCGTCCCAACCTCTCTTCAGTTGGGCTTTCCAGCACTATAAGATCTTTTACACTTCCCAAAATAACCTTCCTGAAAATAGTTTTAGAGTTTTAGCTGGTTTAAGCAAGCTTTTTAAATTTTATTCTTTTTAACTCTTTTGATAAAGAACCATTCTTACCAGGCCAGACAAAAGAAATCTCTCTTTTTTTAGCTTAAAGGGAAAATTCTCAATGAGCTGCGGTAAACTTTTGCGGGCAAAACTTAAAGCCTCATCGTTTTCAATGAGTTGAAGAAGAAAAAATAGAATCTTTCCGATTTTGCTTTGAGGAAAAGAGAAGTCAACGAGCAGAAGTAAACCTTGCTTTTTTAAAACCCGCAGAACTTCTTTTAGGGCCTCAATTCTTTTTTCTTTTTCCAGTTCATGCAAAGTGAATACCAGCAGAGCAAGGTCAACTGTCTGGCTTTCCAGGGGAAGAGAGGAAGCATCAGCATTAAAAAAAGCCACCCGGGAGGCAAATTTTTTCTTTTTGGCATAGTCTATCATTGCCCGAGAAGAATCAACTCCCAGGAGTTCAAATTTGCCGGGGAAAGCCTGGTCAATGGCCAAAAGGTTGGAAGCAGTCCCGCTTCCAATTTCCAGAATTTTTGCCTGGGGCCAAAGACACTCGGTTGAAATAAAAGAAACGACTGCTTTTCTGAGCTTTCTTTCTCCGCCAAAAGGGAAAAGAAGAATTTTTAAAGCCTGGTCATAGTAGGGAGCCAGTTTTTCAAAGTCGTGGCCTGAAGAACTTTTCATAGTGGGATTTTCCAGAAGAAATAAGTAAAGTTCATTAGCTCTACCTCAAAACGCCTTTAATTTTCAAGGTGGGGAGGGAAAATTATCAAATAGATGGAAAGAGCAAGGGGAACAAGTGCTCCAACTATCATTGCTGTCGGGGCACTGAAATAGTGAGCCAAGCTGCCAGCCATTAAACTTCCCACCGGGGTGAGGCCCATAAACATCCAGACGAAGAAAGACATAATCCTTCCTCTTATCTCTGGGGGAACGATTGTCTGGATTGAAGTGTTTAAAGTGGAGTTTACGGTAAGGAAAGTTAAGCCGGCAACGACCAGGAAGAAAGCAGAAAGGAGATAGTTTTTGGATAAAGCAAAACCAATAAGGGAAAGAGAGTAAAAAAGCATTCCCGACTTAATCAGAGTCGATTTTCTCACTGAATAGGCAATATAGGCAACGGTTAAAGAGCCAATAAGGGCTCCGGCTCCGTTGAAGCCCATTAAGGTTCCGTAGGTGGTGGAGGTCCCTTTCAAAATACTTCCGGCGAAGACAGGCATCAGAACGGTTAGAAAAGACAGACCAAAAAGGCTCATAATTCCTACTCCCAGGAGGAGATAAAGAACCAGGCGATTTTCAAAAGCGTAAATCAGACCTTCTTTAAAATCTTCCAGGCCGGAACTTTTTTCTTTCTTTTTCTGATAAGTGTGGGTGATAAAGACCAGAGCAATAATTACAGCTAGAAAACTTGCTCCGTTTAAATAAAAGCAGAAAGCCATTCCAAAAGTAGCAATAGCCCAGCCAGCAAGGGAGGGCCCAAGGAGGCGGGCGGCATGAAACTGAGCAGAGTTTAAAGCTATGGCGTTTAAGAGGTCTTTCCCAGAAACGATTTCCGAGATAAAAGCCTGCCAGGCAGGAAAGCTAAAAGCTGAGGTGATCCCAGTTAAGAAAGCCAGAACTAGCAAGGAAAGGAAGGAATGTTTGTTGGTGGCTACCAGAACTCCAAGAAGAAAAGCCAGAATCATCGCTATTATCTGGGTGATGATGAGTAGTTTTTTCTTGCTCAGTCTATCAGCATATATTCCGGCTATAAAGGAGAGGAAAAAGACGGGAAGGGAAGCAGAAAAGTTTATCAGCCCGAGATATAAAGAAGAGTGGGTCATTTGGTAAACTAACCAGGAGAGGGCAACTGTTTGAAGCCAGGTTCCAATATTGGAAAGCCAGGCACCAAAAAAGAAGAAGCGAAAGTTACGGTGGCGAAAAGAAGCAAAGGTACGGCTTAAGGGAGTAGGTTTTTTTTCTGGAGCAGAAGAGATTACTTCCGCTTCAATCTGTTCAATTTCTTTTTTCTTACTGGCCATAGGTTAGTTATGATAGTCTAATTTTTGGAATTTTACCAAGTTGGGAATATTTAAACCTTTGGGATTGCTTTTTTGGAATAACCAAACTTAAATCTTCTCAATTCCGTTTAAAAATTTAAGGGGGAAAAATTTACCTTCTTTACTTTCTAAGGCTCTCTTCAATTTCCCTTTTTTTACAAAGGGAGTTTGAGGGAAAATTTGAAAGCCTAAGAAAAATCAAGAAAAGGAATTTATTTAATCAGTTCAGAGCAGGGAATAGAGTCCGAATCTGAGAGGAAATCGAGAGCTCAGGGTTGACTCTGGAGAGGGAAGCCCAGCGGTGTTTGCTTTTCTTGAGGAGAGATGATGAGGTGAGGGGCGGTATGTCCCCGATGACAAGCAGCGCAAAGGTCGCTATCGGCTTCAGCTCCACCAGGGGGAAGTTTAAACTCGGGAGATATACTTAAGTATCCGTCGGTACTGGTTGACTTAACTCGGTAATAATAAATGGTGTTGGTTGCCAGATTAGTCAGAGTTACCAGATGATTGGTAGTGTAGGTGTAATTGACTGCAGACTGATAAGCATAAGGAGCAGTGGGGCTGGGATGGGTGGTAGTGTCGTAAACGACCTGAGAAGTACCAGAAATGTCGGTTGTCCAGGTAATGGTAGTGTAAGTATAGGGAGGAGCAGTAGCTTCTCGGTCAAAATAGATGTGTTTAGCCCAGATGTTGGAGATAACCGGCCCTCCAGCTGTGGTGGTGTTAGGAGAAAACTCAGAAGTTGAAGGGTCAGGGTCAATGGTTAGAGCAGTCAAAATGGTTTCGTGAGTTACTCCCTTATTTTGAACATTCAGGACGAAAGAGAAAGAGTTGGTAGAAGTGGTTTCTCCCGAACCAAGATAAAAACTTCCTTCGCCATAGCCTGCCAAGTCTCCGCCGGACTTATAAACTTCCACCGTACAGCCGGCAAAATTTTTGCCTGCCGGGTCTGTTCCAATGTAACCTTCCAGATAAAGATTCCAGCCGCGAGCGTCAAGCTCGGCCCGGGTAATTATCGGATAGTCAGTTTCTTTGTTAGGGAAAGAAGGGTCTGTCGTGCCATTATTAGAGGTGACGGTGGAGTCATCAGATAAGTCTATTGGAAGAACTGAGCTGTTGGAGAAAGTGTTCTGAGTAATTTTTATGCCATTGCCAGAAGAAACGGATACCCCTTTGTTGTTTTGCTCAAGCCGATTTTTTTCAAGGGTTACCCGGGAGTCAGCAGCTTCCTCGTTCTTTAAACTTAATTTTGGTTCCGGGTAAGCAAGCTGTCGGTTTTGAAGAAGCCCGCAAGTCTGCTCTTCATCATTTAAAGAAGCATCTTCAAAGTAAGCATAGACTGGTTTTGATGCGTGAATTAAGCTTCCCGCGGGAATGTAAACTCCTGAGGCGGTAGAACCGAAGAAGAACTTGCCGGGGTAATCTCCTGAAGCTTGAACCGAAACCACAGGTGCTTGAGTTGTTCCATCTGGCTCTTCAATCCAGATGCTGGTATCGGGGTAGGGAGCTGAAATAGCTACATACTGAGCATCAACCGGGATGCCCAGACAAATATTCAAGTTTGTTCTCTCAAAGAAGGTGGTTGATTCTAGCCCATCTCCGTCCGCTTGCTGGATGACGCCGATGGGGTTGCTGGCAATTAAATGAATTGAGGGTCCTGAACCCTGAGCTCCAAAAGGGTATGGAGCCAGAGTTGCCAGGTTAACGCTCTGCCCCCGATTAAGAGTGAAGTTGACAGCAGTTTGAGTTCCGCTTTCATAAGCGAGGTAAGCCGTGACTGAAGTATTGTTAGCCAGAGCCGCTACATAAGCGTTTTGCGAACCAACCCCGAAAAGTTCAGTTGAGGCCGGATGCATTACAAAACTATCAGAGGGGGAAGCGTCGTAGGTTGCCAGAACCGGAGCTTCACTTTCAATTATCACTACTCGGGGGGAAGCTCCAATGGTGTAGTGAAGAGATTCTCCTCTGGCTACCTGAGTGGTAACCGAGCTGCTGAGAGTTCCGGTGGTGAGGTAGACACTGATGGTTAAACTGGTGTCAGTGAAAGGAGAAAGGATGTCAATTTGGGGGGTGTTTCTTTGAGCAGGGTAAACAAAGCGGGTGGAAGCAAAGGAGAGAGGAACCAGGGTTTCGGAGACATCAGTGATAAAAGCGGAACAAAGGGGTTTGTTGGAGCTAAAAGAAGTGGTGGGAGAGAGAGTGTTGCTGAGAAAGGTATGAGTTTCGCCCGGGTTCAGAGCTACAGTTTCTCCGCTGGCATCATTTCTAATGATAGTAGCGGGCAGTCCAGCCATTACTTGGAGATTGGAAGTTGCGCTTCTCTGGCTCACTACATACTTGTTGGTTTTAATCTCTGAATAAGAGAAGAGATCATAAGGAAGTTCCAGAGAAGGAGCCCGGGGGTTTCCGTAAAGGAGAGTGATGGTGGTTACCGAAGAAGGAGGAATGGTGGGAACTTTTACCCAGATGCGCGAGGTTCCACTGGTGTCCCAGTTGTGAATCCAGTAATCAAGAGGTTCTCCTTGGCTGGAAAGGAAGCGAATATCACTTCCATCAGGTTGAGCTCGAGAATAATCAAAGTTTGAAGGGGTAATGGTTACCAGAACCTGATACTCGGTAAGGGTGGTGGTGCCTGAGTAGTCAATGGTTATTGGCTTCTGATAGTGCCAACCCCAGACATTAACCCCCCGATTAAATTTCCTTAAGTTGAGATTTTTAAGGCTGGTGTTCAGTCCTTTGACCGTTAAGCCGTCGGCTGAAGAAATCAGGGAGCCGTCCAGAACGATCTTTCCCTGGTTGTACTCGGTTTGAGTGCTTCCGTCAATCACTGTTGAACTGTCGGTTAAGTGAGGAAGTTCGCTGGAGAGAGTGATGACAAACTCCCTGTTCGTGGACTGGTAGTTGGGGTCGGTCTGGGGAATCTTGAAGTTTATGCTCTGTCCCTTTTTAATGGCGGAGGCGTTTAAAAGAGCCTGACGCAGAGAGCCCTGAATAGTGCGAGCTGAAGAAGGGTCGTCATCGCCGTCACGAGTGTTGACTATTACTTCAAAACTAAAACCAAAATCAATTTCTTCCAGATTTTCCCCTTCAAGGTCAATCCGGGCAATATGTTCGTAGTTGTTGTCGCTTACCACCGTTGAAGTGGTGAAATTATCTGAGAGGAGAGGGTTCTTTCCGCCCAGGCAGGACTCCACCTGATAGCGGCCGTTTAAATACTCTTTAACGTAGGTTTGCTCGGCCCAGACTTCCTCAGCTTTTCTTTCCGGATAAAGACCATTGTTTTCGGGAGCGGGCTTAATATCGCGGGAGTTTACCACCACATAGTAGGTGTGCCCTTCAACTCCCGGGAGAAAATAGTAGCCTTCAGTGTCGGTTTGGGTTTCGGTAATAAAAGTATCACCTGAGGTTAACCCCTGATTTCCATCCTTTTCTTCATAAAGCCGAACTCTAACGCCGGCTTTTCCTTCATCCTCTTGAGGGTCAAAAGCATCACCAGAAGCGTCCGCGTCTTCAAAGACTCTTCCTTTGATAGCCAGAATTTGAACCGTAGGTTCAGGGTCAACTCTTTTAGCTATTGGGAAAACACCTTCTTCGCCAAAAGCCAGAAAGTAAACATCTTCCCCGGTGTGGGCGGTAGTGCCTTCCATTCCTGTTCCCCGAGTGTAGTCTTCTTCCACAGCCACCTGGAAAGTTTGGGTAGTCTCGTTTCGATAGCGAAGTTCTGAGTTGTCGCCTCCGTCATAACTTCCCAGAGAAAGCAAAAGAATAGGAGGCGAGGAAAAGTTTTGACTGAAATTAACCGTGGTCCAGCCATTTCCAATTCCCACCACGTTATCGTAGGATATTCCTATCTGGTAAGGGGTAGGTGTAGAGTCGTTGGTCTGGTTAGGAATGGTTCCGGTAGTACTTTCGGTTAAACCTTTTCTTTCTAGGGCAATCCAGGCTATGGTTTCAGTAGTAAATCTTTGGGTGTTATTATTATATTCTTCTTCCAGGGCAACTTGAAAGGAGCGATCGTTGTCTCTCAAATCCTGAAGCCTGGTTTTTACTAATCTTGCTTCTTGAGTAAGGTCGTTTGAACTCATTGGCTGGGCAAAAACCACCGGGTCGCTACCAGTTGAAGAGTAGTTAAGAGAAAAGCTTTGAGTGTCCCAAACATCAGGGGCAACATTGGCTCCTACGGTGGAGCGGGTCTCATATTTCTGGGCTTCAATACGAGTCCCATCCAAAAACTGGTAGCTACCTTCATTAAGAATCAGGGCTCCGACTGTTTCAGTTGGGTGAACATTATCTCTCAAGCTACACTCAATAACCCTCAAGAAAAAGGAGGTTGAAGTGGTGTCTTTTATTCTGACCACTGCGCTTTCAGCATTGTTATAGGAAAGATGTTGAGCAATGACAACTGGGTTGGTGAAGGTGGTGGAAAGAGAAACATTATCCCAGGTCCAGGTAGAGGGGTTGTTTCCGTTTTCTCCGGTAAGGGTGGTATTGGTTGTGTTTATCCTTCGAATCTCCAGGAAGTCCATAGTTTCTTCTAGATTGCTTTCGGGAAGGGCTGAGGAGTTTCCATAGTAAAGGTCAATTCTTTTGGTTTCATTTGGGGAAAGATGAGGGATTTTTACCCAGATTACGGCTTCGCTTCCGTAAGCCCACCTTTCAATCCAGTAAGGAAGAAAATTCCCGTTTTCCATAAATCTGAGGTCAGAACCGTCCGGGTTTGCTCCGGCAAAGTTGAAGTTGTTGGGGTTAAGAACTACCTTTACCTGATAGTCGTAAAGGTCTATACCGGCTCTTTCTTTTATCTCTATTACTTTGTGATAAGCCCAGCCAGGAAGTTGAGCCTGGGTAAAAGGGGCGCTGAGAATGATTACCGAAACTGCTACTGCAAATATAAAAGGTAAGTAAGGGGTGGGCTTACTTACCTTGCTAATTTTTAAAGCAAACTTTTTAAATGGTTCTTTCATACTGCAATTATGAACCCTGTTTTTCTCTGCTACCTTTGAGCTGCTCTTATAATTTCGGGAACTGCTTTTCTTATTTTACCACATAAAGGTGGCAGGTAAAAGGATTTTTTGCTGGTTTAAGTTTTTTTGCCAGTTTTTTTCTTTTGAGTTAGTTTTTAGGTGCCTGTTTTTTCCCGGACATTAAAAACACCTGTTTAAATTGGCGAATTAAGTTTTCTTCCGGGCTTATTTTCTCTCTTTTTGCTTTTCGTCATTGCTACTAAGTTGCCAGCAAGGATTTGAAAGCAAAAGCTTCGACTTCTTTGCCTTATTATTCCAGCCAGCGCGGTTCGCCCGTAGGTTATGAGAATTTGAAAGTCTCCTTCTTTTTCTAACTTCTCAAATCTCCCTCTTAGAATTTAAAGGGGGAGATTTTAAACAAAGGAGTGGAAGAATTGAGAAGAAAAAAAATTAAAAATAAGATTTTTTTTTACCAGTTCAGAATAGTTGAGGAGGTTTGGCCTTCGGGTTTGTCCCCGGATTAAAGGTTAAAGCAAATTGGGTTTTTTTAATCGTCATCTATTGTATAATTTTTGAGGGAATTGAGAGAAAGGGGGAGTTTGATGGTTTCACTATTAGTTATTATTCTCGGTATTTTAGTAGCAGTTATTCCTCACTATGTTTTTCCTGTCTGTGCTTACTATGGCAAGCTTATTGAAACTAAAGGGGGAGGGCTGGTTCCTATGGCCTGCACCTACACAGCCCGAGCTGAAACAATAATCGGAGTTGGAATAGCCATTCTCGGTGTGATGCTCTGGCTAGCTAAGGAAAAAGAGACGCGCCTTTACCTTTCAATTTTAGTGGCGGCTAAGGGTCTGGCAGTTGCTCTTACTCCAGAAGTTATCGGTTACTGCAAATCTCCTTCAATGCCTTGTGTTTCCGGGACTGTTCCTGCCTTAAGGATTGCGGCGGGAGCTATCCTTTTGCTTGGAGTGGTCAGTCTTGTTTTTGAGCTAAAGGGGAAAAAGGCAAAAGAGATTGCTTAAAAAGTGTTTTGGCTTAATCCTTAGAGACCTCTGGTTTTACTTAGAAGTTAACCTTTTTCTGGTTTTAGCTGTTTCTTTAATTGCTGCTCTTCTTTTTTTTCAGCTGGTTCTGGCAAGTTCAGCAAACCAGGCAATTAATGTTGGCTTTTCTCTTTTAAACGCTGATTTTCTTTTAGTTCCCGCAGGAAAAGGAGAGAAAGTATCAAGGGCTCTGGTTACGGGAGAGCCAGTTAAATTTTACTTTTCTGACGAAGGAATTTCTGAAAGGTTGAGAAAGGTCAAGGTGGTGGAAAGGGTGGCGCCTTTGCTTATTATTGAGTCTGCTCCGGCTTCTTGCTGTACAGCCGGTAATGTTTTGTTAGTGGCGATAGACCCTGAACTTGACTTTTCTCTTTCTCCCTGGATAAAGAAAAAAATCGGGGGAAAGCTGGGAAAAGACGAGTTGATAGTGGGAAATAATGTTAAGCGCCCCCTTGGCCTTAACTTGCGTTTCTACAATCATCGCTTCAAAGTAAAGGGGGCACTGGAGCCAGTTGGCCTTGGCTTTTATGACAACGGTGTTTTTATGAGGCTTGCCGATGCTTACCGGATGGCTGAAGAGACAAAATATAAAAAGTTCACCCGACGTCTGAATATAAAATCGGGCGAAGTTTCGGCTTTGCTGATTCAGCAAAAGTCAGGTTTCCACCGGGAGGAAGTTAAAAGTTTGCTTAAAAAAGAAGCTTTGGGGCTTGAAATAGTGGAGCTTAATCCGCTGGCAGCCCGAGCTCGCCAGAAGCTTTCTCGGGTCTCCACTCTACTTGAGGTTTATTTTATCTTTTTTTCCCTGGTTCTGTTGCTGATTTTAAGTCTGGTCTTTTATCTTCAGCTTTTAAGAAGGGAAAGAACCCTGGGGATGCTGGAAGCTCTGGGAGCCAGTCGTAAAACTCTTTATCTTCTGGTTGTTTCCGAAGTGGGTCTTGTGGGTTTGCTGGCCGGCTTTTTGGGAGCCTTGGTTGGTTGGATGATCCTTAACTCTTTTTATCTTTATCTTCTTAACCACCTTGAGATTCCCTTTGTTTTTCCTTCGAACCCGGCTTTGTTTAAAGCTTTTTTGATTGTGATTTTAACCTCTCTTCTTTTTAGTTTTTTAGGGAGCCTTTATGCTCTTTATCGCCTCTGGGGGGAAGAAACTTACAATCTTATCAGGGAGGGGAAAGGTGGTTAGAGCTGAAGGTTTAAGCAAAATTTTTGCCCGGGGAGAGGAAAGAGTGGTAGCTTTAAAAGATGTGAGCTTTGAGGTAGAAAAAGGCGATTTTGTAGCTGTTTGCGGTCCTTCAGGAAGTGGCAAAACTACCCTTTTAGCTATCATTGGAGGATTAACCCGTCCTACTTCCGGTCTGGTGATAGTTGACGGAGTTTACCTTGACTCTCTTTCTCCTAAAGAACTTGCGGCTTTTCGGCGGGAGAAAGTCGGTTTTGCTTTTCAGTTTTCCGGACTTATCCCCTCTTTGACTGTTAGGGAAAACATAGCCATTACTTTTCTTTTAGGCGGAAAAGTTGCTTTAAGAAAGGAAGCTGATTTAGCTTCCCGAAGGGTTGAAGAACTGGCTGAAGAGCTGGGCATTTCTTCCCGTCTTGACGCTTATCCTTCAGAGATTTCGGGTGGAGAAGCCCGACGAGCTTCTCTAGCCCGAGCGCTGGTTAAGTCTCCTCCTCTTCTTTTAGCTGATGAGCCAACTGGAGACCTGGATGAAGAAAGCGCTGCTTTAATTGAAAAAGTTTTAAAGAAGGTTAATTTCCAGAAAACGACGGTAATAATGGTCACTCACTCTAGAAAACTGGCAAAAATAGCTAAAAGGACTCTTTATTTAAGAAAGGGAAAGCTTGAAAAAGAAAGTTAGGTTTCCTTTTAAAAGGCCCCTTTTTTCTCTAAATCACCTTGGATTATACTTGTCTTAGATGATGAAAGAATCCTGGGATTATAAAAAAGCCGGAGTAAATATTGAAGCGGCTGATAAGGCGATCTCCCTTGCTTTAAGATCAATAAAATCTACAGAAACCCGTGATGTAATTTCTGGAGTGGGCGGTTTTTCTGCTCTTTTTGACCTGGCTTCCCTTGGTTACCGAAATCCGGTTTTGGCCAGCGCTACTGATGGGGTAGGAACAAAGATAAAAATTGCTCAGGCGGTTGGTAAGCACGACACAGTGGGGATAGATCTGGTGGCAATGGTAGTAAACGACCTTTTGACTTCTGGAGCCCGTCCTCTCTTTTTCCTTGACTATATAGCCTGTGGTCAGGTTAGGCTCTCATTGGTGAAAGATTTAATAAAAGGAGTAGTTAAAGGTTGTAAACAGGCTGGCTGTGCCTTAATCGGTGGGGAAACGGCGGAAATGCCCGATGTTTATCAGAAGGGCGAGTACGACTTAGCCGGTTTTGGAGTGGGAATTGTGGAAAGAGAAAAGATAATTCAAGGAAAAGAGATAAAGGAAGGAGACTTAGTTTTGGGTTTAGCCTCTTCCGGTCTCCATAGTAATGGTTTTTCCCTGGTGAGAAAGCTTTTAGAAGCCAGGAGGATTACTTATGAGGAGCCAGCGCCTTTTTCTAAAAAAAGCTGGGGAGAGATTTTGCTTACTCCGACCAGAATTTATAGCTTCTCTCTCTTAACTCTTTTTGAAGAGGTGAGAGTTAAGGGAATGGCGCATATTACTGGAGGTGGTATAAGTTTAAATCTTCCCCGAATACTTCCTCCTGGTTTGCAGGCAGTTATCAGAAAGAGTAGCTGGAAAGTCCCGACAATTTTCCGATGGCTTCAAGAAGCGGGGAAAATTGAGGAAGAGGAGATGTTTAAGACCTTTAATATGGGAATTGGAATGGTAATTGTTGTTTCTCCCTCCCAGGCGAAAAAAGCCGAGGAAGTTCTAAAAAGAAAAGGAGAGAAAGTTTATCTGATTGGCGAAGTTACCAGGGGTAAGGCGGGGGTGACTTACCTTAGCTGAATTGAAAGATGTAATTGGAGTTGGGGCTTTAAATGTTGACCTGGTTTATGAGGTTAAGCGTCCAAGGTTAAACGGTGTTCTGGCTAAAAGGGTTGAGCCGGGCGGGGAAATAACTTGCTCGGAAGAGGATTATAAAGCTCTTTCTGATTTCATTCGCAAAACCGGTAGATTTGTCTGGCAAAGCGGTGGTGGTCAAGCAGCCAACACCTGTTATGCCCTGGCCCGCTGGGGTTTTTCCACTGGTTTTGTAGGAAAGGTAGGGCGCGACGAGTTCGGTGAGTTTTTGAAAAATAGCCTGGAAGGCGTGGACACCCGGGCTATTGTTACCGATGAGTTCAGCGGGGTTTGCCTGATTGTCGTGCAAGAAGAAGGGGAACGAACAATTTTTGTTTTCCCTAATGCCAACCAGAAACTTACTCTGGAAGAGATTGACATAAGTTATGTTTTTAACAGCCGTTTTCTTTATTTCTCTTCCTTTGCCGGCGAAAAGCCTTTCCAGGCTCAAATCTCTCTAGCTTGTCTTTTACCTGAGAAAGTCAAACTGGCTCTGGACATTGGAGAAATTTATGCTCAAAAAGGTTTTGAAAAACTTAAGCCACTTTTAAGAAAGGCTGAAATTGTTTTTGGAACAGAGAAAGAACTTGCCCTTTTGACCGATGGAAAGCTTATAGATTCAACCGAAAGATTGCTGGCTGAGGGGGTGAAAATTCTGGTTCTGAAAAGAGGAGCCAAAGGCGCCAAAATCATTACTCGAGGTGAGGATTTCTTCGTTCCGGCCCCGAAAGTGGAAGCGGTAGATACCACTGGAGCTGGTGATGTTTTTGCTGCTGGCTTTCTGGCTGGACTTTTAAACGGTCTTGATTTAGAAAAATCAGGAAAGCTGGCCAGCTTGCTAGCAGCAAGATCAGTAACCGGTTACGGTCGCTCAGCCTATCCTGACCTGGTTTTTTTTGAGCAAGCCTTAAAGGAGGTTGAAAGTTGAGAGCTTTTGGCTGGTTTTCTTCAGGCCGGGATGAAGCCGCCCGCAAACTTTTAGAGGTGGTTTACCGGGGGACAACGGACGGAAGTTTGCCCGGGAAAATAGGCTTTGTTTTTTTAAGTGCGGAGGCGGGCGAGAACAAAGAAAGTGACCTTTTTATCTCTCTAGTAAAAGAGCTTGGCTTGAAATTATTCACTTTTTCGGCTCGCTCTTTTCTCCCTGAACTCTGGAAAACCAACCGGGCTTGGTGGCGGGAAAAGTATCATCAGAAACTGGAAGAAATTCTGCCTTTAAGCGAGGTTGATTTTTCAGTTCTGGCTGGATATATGTATATTGTTTCTCCTGATTTTTGCCGAAAGCATATTCTTTTAAACCTTCACCCGGCTTTGCCGGGAGGACCGGCGGGCACCTGGCAGGAAGTAATCTGGAGATTAATAGAGGAAAGGGCAGACTGGCAAGGTGCTATGATCCACTTGGTCACCAGGGAGCTTGACCGCGGTACTCCACTTACCTATTTTTCCTTTTCTCTTAAAGGCAAAGAATTCAAGCCTTACTGGGAGGATTTTTATTTAAAAATTGAGAAGAAAAGTTTTAAGGAGCTAAAGGAAAAGGAAGGAGAAAAGCTACCGCTTTTTAAAAAAATTCGGGAAGAAGGGGTAAAAAGAGAGCTTCCTTTAATTTTCTTTACCATAAAGAATTTTCTGGAAGGAAGAATAAAGGTGAAAGAAGGTAAGCTTATTGTTGATGGTGGTGAGTCTCCCCCTCTCAATTTAAACTCAGAAATTGAAGGGTGGTTAAAAGGTGTTTACGGTTCAGATAGACAGTGATTGTGAAGGCCCCCTTTCCTTGAATGACAATGCTTTTGAGCTTTGCGCTGCTTTCCTTCCTCGGGGCGAAAAATTTTTTACTCAGGTTAGTCGCTACGATGACTACCTTGCTGATATTGAAAAGCGTCCTGGTTACAAGGGAGGGGATACCTTAAAACTAATCATTCCCTTCTTAATTTTGTTTGGGTTGGGAAAAGAGAAGATAAAAAATTTCTCCCAAAGGACCCTCGTTTTGCTGGAAGACGGAAAACTGCTGACCAAAATTTCCTTTCCGGCCTTCCTTATCAGCACCAGCTACAGCGAGTACGCTCTTGAGGTTGCTAGGGTGGTTGGTATTCCTGAAGAAAATGTTTACTCCACTTTTGTAGAATGGGATAAGTATAAGTTAAGCCTCAAGGAAAAAGAAAAACTGGGCTTATTTTACCAGGAGATCTTGAATTTACCTCCAATTAAAATTTCTGCCGAAGCAAAAAACCTTAATGACTTAAGCGAGGGTTCCCGAAGGGCAATCAAAAGGCTGGATGAGATTTTCTTTCAAGAAATCCCTAGCTTAAAAGTAGGAAGGGTCTTCTGGGAGGTTAGTCCGGTGGGGGGCGAGGAAAAGGCGCGGGCTTTAGCTGACAGCCAGAAAAAAACCGGAATACCTTTTGAGAAAATTGTTTACTTTGGCGATAGCCTGACGGATAAACAGGCTTTGGAAAAAGTTCGCAAAGAAGGTGGTTTAGCAGTAGCTGTAAACGCTAACCGTTATGCTTTGAAAGAAGCGGAACTGGCTGTTTTAACTTCCTCGGTTTATCCTCTGGTTTTAATAGCCTGGATTTTAAACGAAAAAGGCAAAGAGGGAATTTTTCAGCACCTCGGGGGTGAAAAATTGAAAAGTCTTAGCTTGCCTTCCTTTTTGAGGAAAAAGGATTACAAGGATTATAAAATTGTTGACTTAAAGAAGGTGAGCTGGCAAGATTTTTACCAGGAAAGCGAAGCCTTTCGCCGAAAGCTAAGAGGCGAAAAAATAGGCAGCCTGGGTTAAGAGAAAGGAGGTTTTATGAAAAATCTTAAAATCAAAAGGGCGGTGGTCAGTGTTTCCAACAAGCAAGGGGTAGTTAGTTTTTGTCGGGAGCTTGCCAATCTGGGAGTGGAAATTATTTCCACGGGTGGAACAGCTGAAGCCTTAAGGAAAGGCGGCGTTTCCGTAACTGATGTTTCTGCTGTGACGGGATTTCCCGAAGTTTTAGAAGGAAGGGTAAAAACTCTTCACCCGGCAATTTTAGCTGGAGTTTTAGCGGATAAAGATAAACCTGCTCATCTTGAAGAGCTTGAAAAACTGGGCTTGGCTCCTCTCGATCTGGTAGTGGTAAATCTTTATCCCTTTAGAGAAGTTACCTCTAAGCCGGACGTTTCAATGGAAGAGGCTATTGAAAACATAGACATTGGCGGGGTTACTCTTATTCGGGCCGCTGCCAAGAACTATCGTTCAGTTGCTGTTTTAGTTGATAACCATCGCTATGACGAAATAATCTCTGAGTTAAAAGAGAACGATGGTTGCTTGAGCGAAGAAACCCGTTATGAACTGGCAAAGGAAGCTTTTGAACACACAGCCGACTACGATGAGACCATTCATCATTTTTTTATTGGAGAAAGCCCAGGCTTTCCTGCCTTATTAAATCTCCATTTTGAAAAAATTCAAGACCTCCGCTATGGCGAAAATCCACACCAGAAAGCAGCTTTATATAGGGAGATAGGAGCCCCTCGTTACACTCTGGTTTATGGCGAACAGCTTCATGGCAAGGACCTTTCTTATAACAATATTTTGGATATGGATGCGGCCTGGGCAGCCGTTAGGGAGTTTGAGGACCCGGCTTGTGTAATAGTTAAACACACCAACCCCTGCGGAGTGGCGGTGGCTTCTGATTTGCTCACTGCTTATGAAAAGGCTTATGCTTGCGATTCGGTTTCTGCTTTCGGAGGAATCGTTGCTTTAAATCGGGAGGTTGATGAAGAAATTGCTAAAAAACTATCTGAAGTTTTTTATGAGATAATTCTAGCCCCCGCTTTTCTGGAAGAAGGTCTGGAAATTTTAGTGCAGAAGAAAAATCTGCGCCTGATTTATATGGGCGAAGACCATCCTGGTGGCTTCTGGGGAGAAGAATACCGTCGGATAGAAGGCGGGCTTTTAGTTCAGGAGTACGATGTAGTGAGAGAACAGAGAAGCGAGATGACCGTTCCAACTGATAGGAAACCAACTGAAGAAGAATGGCGAGACCTTCTCTTTGCCTGGAAGGTAGCGAAAAATGTTAAATCGAACACCATTGTTTTAGCTAAAGATTTGGCTACTGTGGGCATTGGGGCTGGTCAGATGAGCCGCATTGATGCTTTCTGGATAGCTTCCCGAAAGTCAAATGGTCGGGATAATGGGGCGGTTTTGGCTTCAGATGCTTTCTTTCCTTTTCCTGATGTAGTTGAGGCGGCAGCTCAGGTTGGAGTAACCGCCATTATCCAGCCCGGGGGAGCAATGCGAGACGAAGAATCCATTGAGGCTTGTAATAAGCACGGAATTGCTATGGTTTTCACTGGCCGTCGCCACTTCAAGCACTAGGCTTGAGGCGGTTAAGAAAGCTTTAAGCCTAAGGTATTTGAAAGAGTAGCCAAAGAGGCTCGACTCCTAATAAAGCAGTTAATTGAAGTTTGATAGCCAATTTAATTCAGTGAGGAGTTAAGCTGGCGCAGAATGGATAAGTTTTATCGGGCGGTTTCGCTTTTCTTATTTTTTTTGGTTCTGGTGGCTAAGCCTCCGGCTGCCTACTCAGAGAAAGAAATACTCGGCTGGCTTGAGTATAAAGAGAAAGTTCTGGTGAGTGTCCCATTAGAGCTTTCTTTTCTCATCCCCACTTCCACTCGTCCTCCAGGTACTTTTTCAATAGCTAAGGTTGAGAAAGTTTTGGTTAAGCCGGGAGAAGAGGTTAAAAAAGGGGAGGTAATGATTGTTCTGGAAGATCTTTTGGCTCGGGCTCAACTAAAAAGAGCCGAGGCTAATTTAGAAGTGGTGAAAGCACAAAAGAATCTGCTGAAAGAAAAAAGAAAAGAGATTGAGGATAAACTTTCTGACTTAATTGAGAGCGAAAAAAAGATAGGGCAGGCCGAAACTCAAGCTCAACTAAACTACCAGAAAGGAATTAGCCAGCTTAAAAAAGCAAAAGAAGAGATAAATAGAAAGCTTTTAGGGGTGAAAGAGGGAGAAGGAATTTTAATAAAGGCTTTAGGAGAAGTTAAAAAGGGCATCTCAGCTTTGGAAGAGCAAATTGAGAGAGTAAAAATGCTTCCTGGTACCGATCCCTCCCGGCAACTCCTTCTTCAGGAGCTGGAGAAAAAATTAACCTCTCTTGAGTTTGAGAAAGGAGCTCTCAATCAAAGGTTAATCCAGTTAGAAACCGCCAGAAAAAAACTGGTCTTTGCTTTACTTCAGATTGAAAGCGGTTTAAAAGAAGCTCCTTTGAAATATCAGAGGGGTAAAAGAAAGATTTTAAAGGCGAAGAACAGGCTTAAGAAGGCTCAAACTCAACTTTTAGAAGCTCGAGAAAAGGTTGATTTCCAATTAAGCCTGGTGCCTTATTACCTTAAACAGGCTGAGTCCTTGAAAGAAATAAGTGAGAAAGTTTTTAATCTAACCAGGCTACGAACACCAGCAGACGGAATGGTGGTTTCGCTTAATGTAAAGCCGGGTGAGGTTGTCTTTCCCGGTCAGGTATTGCTGGAGATAGCCGACCCTGAAAGAATAGTTTTTAAGGGTTACCTTAAAGCAAGCCAGGAGTTGACCGCCCTTTCTCAGAACTACCAGGTCAAAGTTGATTCCTTTCCTGAACTTTCTTTTAAAGCCTGGTTGCTTTTTCTACCCTGGAAAGAGGAGTTTGCTGAAACAGCAGTGATAAGTGAAGAAAGCGAGTTAAGCAGGGTTCTGGAGTTCAGGCTGGCAGTTGATAACTCAAACAAACTTTTAAAACCAGGCTTTCCAGCGACCGCTTTTTTAAAGAACCAAAAATAAAAAGGAGGAAAGATGGAGATTAAAAAGCCTTTGATTGCTCTGGCTTTAATTTTTGTTTTGGCAGCCGGAGGGATAGTTTACTACTTTTATCAGGAGAATATTGAAGAAAACAAAAAGGAGATTGGTGGCTCGGGAGTGATTGAAGCCGAGGAGATAAGAGTGGGGACAATGTTTGGGGGAAGAATTAAAGAAATAAAAGTCAGAGAGGGAGAGAAGGTTAAAAAAGGCAGTTTGCTTGCGATTTTAGACAACGAGGTTCTTCGACAGCAGGTCAAAGCAGCTGAGGCAGGGGTTCAAATAGCCCGCGCTCAGTTAAAAGAAGTTAGAGACGAAGGAAACGAGTCAGAAATTGAAGTGGCCAAAGCTCAGCTTAAGCAAGCTGAAGCTAATCTTGAAGCTTATCAGGTTCAGCTTCGGGAAACAAGAATTACCTCTCCACTGGAAGGAGTTATTCTTTCTCTCCCGGTAAGTCTGGGTGAAGTGGTAAACAGCGGGTCTACCATAGCGGTGATAGGCGATCTGCGGAAATTAAAGTTAGTCATTTATCTTCCCGAAGAAGAGGCAGGAAAAGTTAAAGTGGGTGATGAATGTTCAATTTCGGTTGATTCTTATCCGGGTCGGGCTTTTTTTGGGAAGGTTTCCGAAATTGCTGATCAAGCTGAGTTTACTCCTCAAAATATCCAGACCCGGGAGCAGAGAACCAGCCTGGTTTATGCTGTAACTATCTCCATTGAAAATTCTGACCTTGCTTTAAAACCTGGTCAACCTGCTGATGCTTTCATTAAGGCGGAGTGATAGATGGTTGAACCAGCAATTGAAGTTTCCCAGCTTATTTATGAATATCCCGGAATAAAAGCTCTTGATAAAGTTAACCTGAAGGTAAACTCAGGGGAAATTTTTGCCCTGGTGGGTCCGGATGGAGCTGGCAAAACTACTTTAATTAAAAATCTGGCTACCATTTTGAAGCCCACAGCCGGGTCAGTTTGGATAAGAGGGCTGGAAGCGGTTCGTTCTAAAAAGGAGATAAGGAAAATGATAGGTTATATGTCCCAGAGGTTTTCTTTGTATGAAGATTTAACTGTGCTGGAAAACCTGACTTTTTTCGCTGACTTATATAACCTTCCCCGGGAAAAAAGAAAGACCACTCTGGAAAAACTGCTTTACTTTTCCCGACTTGAAGGATTTACCCATCTTTTAGCAGCTGAGCTTTCGGGTGGGATGAAACAAAAGCTTGCTCTGGCTTGTACTTTAATAAAAGAGCCCCGAATTTTATTACTTGATGAGCCAACAACGGGCGTTGACCCTCTCAGCCGTCGTGAGCTCTGGTCTATATTTACCGAACTTCATCATCAGGGAATAACTATTTTCTTTTCCACTCCATACCTTGATGAAGCCGAGCGTTCAAACAAAGTGGCTTTTCTTAAAGAGGGAAGGATAAGGTTGGTCGAAAAGCCTGAGGTTATAAAGAGGGGTTTAAAAGGTCTGGTGATTGAGGTTTCCGCTCAGCCCCTGAACGACCTGGTCGGCCTAGTTAAAAGCCTTAGCTTTATTAAAGAGGTAGAAATCTTTGGCAACCGGGTCGAAGTTTTGGTGGAGTCTTCTAAATTTCTTCCCCAACTTAAGAAGGCTTTAAAAGAAAAGTTTAAAAACTTCAGTCTGCAGCCGAAAAGACCTTCTTTAGAACAGGCTTTCAGTTATTTTGAGGGAGTTGAGGAAGATAAGTTTTTATAGGTTAGTCCGGGCAGTATTTAAAAAGGAGTTTTTTCATATTTTTCGCGATCTCCGGACTCTTCTGATAATACTTTTTTTGCCGATGATTCAACTTTTTATGTATGGCTATGCTTTAACTTTTGACGTCAGGGAAATTCCTTTAGCGGTTTACGACCGGGACCACTCAGCTTTGAGTCGGGATTTAGCTTCGGCTTTTACCCGTTCAGGTTACTTCAAAGTGGTGGCTTACCCTTTGGAGTCCGATTTTCAATTCCGGCTTGACCGGGGAGAGATTGGGGCAGCCTTGATCATACCCGGGGGTTTTCAGAAAAAGGTGAAAAAAGGAGAGAAAACCAGCGTTCAGATGATAATTGATGGTTCTGACCCGGTAATTGGAAGAGTGGCTTATGGTTACTCTTTAGCTATTATCTCCAATTTTTCTTCCCTTCTGGCCCACTCTTATCTGGAAAGCCAGGGCTGGCGTCTAAAAGAAGCCTTTTTACCGCTAGAGGGAAGGTTAAGAGTCTGGTATAACCCTGAGCTTAAGAGTGTTAACTACATTGTTCCAGGTCTGATAGCTCTTTTGATGCTTACCTTAGGAACTATCGAAACGGCTACCTCTATTGTTAAAGAAAAAGAGAACGGAACCTGGGAAAACCTCTTAATTTCTCCCCTTTCCAGTCTGGACTTGATACTAGGGAAAACCCTTCCTTATCTTTTGCTGGCTTTTTTATCCGCCCTTCTAGTTACAGCAGTGGGTGTCTTCTGGTTTGGTGTTCCTTTCCGGGGAAGTTTTTTTCTGTTTTTACTTTCCCTTACGGTGTATCTTATCGGAACTATTGGGATGGGCCTTTTTATCTCCGCTCTCACTGACTCCCAGCAGGTTGCCACCCTGGTTGCCTTTCTCTCTACTTTTATACCCAGTATGATGCTTTCCGGTTTTATTTTCCCTATCAGGAGCATGCCGCAAATTCTTCAGTTTTTGACTTATTTCATTCCTGCTCGCTATTTTCTGGTAATTTTAAGAGGAATTTTCTTAAAAGGCATTTCCTTTGATTTCCTCTGGCCCGATTTTTTAAGTTTGGTCCTTTTTGATCTGGCAATTCTCACTCTGGCCTCGCTTTTAATCCGGAGGGACCTGGGATGAGAAGAGTTTTGGTTCTGGTTAAAAAAGAATTCATTCAGCTTTTGCGAGACCGGCGAATTTTGCCTCTCCTTTTCATTGCTCCGGTAATTCAGATGATTATTTTCGGAACAGTGGCTAAAACAGAGGTCAAAAGAGTACCGCTTTTTCTGGTAGACGAAGATGTTTCTGTTTCCAGCCGTCGCCTTCTTCAAAGCTTTATTCAATCGGGCTATTTTGAGCTTATTGGCTCAGGCTGGAGTGAAAAAAAAGCCCGGGAGATGGTAGCCCGGGGAAAAGCCAGCTTGGCTCTTTTAATAGACCCTAATTTTGAGCGTGAGATTCAGGCTGGGAGAAAAGTTTATGTCGGCGTGATTTTAGATGGCTCGGATTCCAACACGGCTTCTCAGGTTCAGTCCTATGCTGTTCGGATTATTAATAACTTTTCCAGCCAGCTTTTTGCCAGGCGAATTGCTAAGCTTAAAGCAGTAATGCTTCAGGTGGTTCAAGTTGAGCCCCGGGTCCGCATCTGGTACAACCCTGAGCTTAAAAGCGTTAACTATTTTGTTCCCGGGCTTATCGGAATGATCTTAGGGATGCTTTTAACCACTCTTACTTCACTGGCTATTGTTCGGGAAAGGGAAAGGGGTACTCTGGAGCAGGTCCTGGTCACTCCAGTTAAGAGATGGGAGTTTATAATGGGAAAGGTAATTCCTTATGTTATTGTAGGCTTAATTGAGGTAACTCTGGTTTTTTCCACGGCTGTTAATATTTTTAAGGTTCCTTTTCAAGGTAGCTTTACCCTATTTTTCCTATCCTGTCTGGTTTTTTTAATTCCCAGCGTGGGACTGGGTCTACTGGTTTCCGCTCTTTCTAAAACGCAGCAACAAGCCGAGGTCAGTTCCTGGCTTTTTAATTTTCCTTCCATGATGCTATCCGGCTTTATTTTTCCAATTGCCAATATGCCTGCGCCGGTCAGGTTTTTAACTTACTTTATTCCCTTGCGCTACTTTCTTTTTATTGTTCGCAGTTTGTTTTTGAAAGGAAGCAGTCTGGCTGAACTCTGGTTTGAGTTTTTGGCTCTTTTTCTTTTAGGTGTTGCTATCTTTTCAATAAGCATAGTTCGCTTCCGCAAAAAACTGGAGGATTGATGAAAGAATGCACCGTTAAGGTAAGAAATCTAACCAAGATTTTTGGTAGCCTGAGAGCGGTTGATGGACTAAGTTTTGAAGTAAAGAGAGGAGAAATATTTGGTTTCCTTGGTCCTAATGGCTCGGGAAAGTCTACCACCATCAAAATGCTTTGTGGAATTTTAGAACCCACTTTCGGTGAAGCTGAGGTTCTTGGTTTTGATATCAAAAAGGAAGCAGAAAAAATAAAGGAAAAAATTGGTTATATGTCTCAGAAATTCAGTCTTTATGATGGTTTAAATGTGGAGGAAAATTTAGATTTTTTCGGGGGTGTTTATGGATTGAAAGGCAGGGAGCTGAAAGAAAGAAAAAATTACTTACTGGAGATCCTGGGGCTCCGGGCTTACGGGCAAAAACTTGTTGGCGAGCTTTCAGTTGGTTATCGTCAGCGCCTGGCTCTGGCTTCTTCTTTGCTTCATGACCCTGAACTTATTTTTCTTGATGAACCTACTTCGGGAGTTGATCCGGCTGCCCGGCGAAGCCTCTGGCAGATTTTGTATAACCTGGCTTCTCAAGGCAAGACTCTTTTTGTCACCACTCATTATATGGACGAGTCCGAACACTGCCATCGCCTGGCTTTTATCTTTCAGGGAAGAATAATTGCTCAAGGTGCACCTCAAAGCATTAAAAACTACAAGGTTAAGGCTCGGGTTTATGAGTTTATTACTCCAGAAACCGAAAGACTTCTTTCCTATGCCCAGAGTTCTTCTCTTTGCCGGGAGGCCTATCTTTACGGAAACACAGTTCATATGGTTTTAAACCCTCTTTCTTCTCTGGAAGAAGTTGAAAAGGATTTAGAAAAATTAGGAATTAAATTTGAAAGTGCCGAGGAAGTTAAGCCTTCTTTAGAAGATGTCTTTGTTGCCTTAGCCCGTTTGGAAACAGAAAAAAGTTTAAGAAGTTTTTTTAAATGAAAAAACTTCCTGGTTGGTCTATAATTTCCGACATTGTGCCGAAAATGATGCTTGAAGAGAAAAGGATTAAAGAAGGAAGTCCAAGTAAAAGCCTTAACTTTCAGTTTTTTCTGGGCAGTTTTCTAACTTTATTATTTGCTGCCCTGTTTTTATTTTCTGGCTGCGAGAAAGAAAAGAAGGGAGTGCTGGCCCCCAAACCACTTCTGGTTTCTTTTAAGCTCTTGAAGGTTAAGTTTTCTGGCGAAAAAATTCCTGAAAGAAAGGTTCAGAACCGCTTAACGGGGGAAATTGTCGACCTTACCCAGTCTTATTATAACTCTCTTTACTTTACCCCTCAGAACTTTAATCAAAAGGCAGTTTCCCAGCTGGCAGCTCGGTTTTTTAATCCTTCAGCTTTAGCTGATTTCCAGAAAAAAGCTGCTTTTAAAGGCTTAATTAGATTGAGACCTTACCTTCAAAAAATACTTTCCGGGAAAGGAGAGATAAAGAATCTCGCCGTTTATTTTAACAAACAGACTTCCGAGATTATTGCTGTAGCCGAAGTTAAGGTTAAAGCCCTTTATCTTCTGACCGATAAAAAGAAAGTTGAGCTTAACCACCAAGGTAAGCTGGTTTTTAAGGGAGAGCAGGAGAAACTTAGGGTCGAGGAGTTTGATTTTCAGGAAAGGCTAAAGACTTATGAACCTGAGAAAAAAGATTAAGCGCCTCTCAATTTTAAAAGCCAATATAGTTTTTTGGGAAAGTTTTTTTCTTTTTCCGCTTCTCATTCTTTTTTTGGTAGTCGGGTTTTTTTCTATATTTGGATGTGAGAAAAAAGCGGAAAAAGTTAAGGTTCCTTCTTTCAATTTAAGCCAGAAAGCAAAGCATTTAACTTCTTTACCCTCGGTTATCAGGGTGCTTTTACTGGGGAGTGATTCGCGGACCGAAAGCATTGAAGGGCGAAGCGATTCCATTATTCTGGTTCAGATAGACAGGGAAAAGAAAAGAATTTCTCTGATTTCTTTCCCTCGCGACTCCCGGGTTTATATTCCCGGTTATGGATATAACAAAATAAACTCGGCTATGGCTACTGGCGGACCCCAGCTTACTAAAAAAACAATTGAAAATTTTACAGGTCTTTCAATTGATTACTACGCAGTCACCACTTTTATTGGATTTAAAAAAATAATTTCCAATCTTGATGGGGTTACGGTTACTCTGGAGAGGCCAGTTCACGACCGCTGGGCTAAGGCCTATCTCTCTGCAGGAAGACAGCGCCTGGGACCTTTTGAAGCTCTGGCTTTAGCTCGAGCCCGCCATCTGGGAAACGGTGATTTTACCCGTGCTTTTCACCAGCAGGTAATTTTGAAAGGTCTTTTTGCTGAACACCAACCCCGGGCAAGCTGGTCAGAACTTCTTTTTTACCTACCCATCATTTTTAAAAACTGTCAGACCAGTATCACACCCTGGGAAGCTTTTTTGCTGCTGAGAGCTGCTGCCGAAATTCCACCCTCCTCTTTTGAGCACCTGGTTTTGAAGGGGAGTACCGGTTCGCGAGGTGGGGTAAGCTATGTTTTTCTTGATGAGAATTTTCAAGAGGAGGTTTTTGCCCGCTTGAAAGAGCGAAAAAGTCTTTCGGATTTAGCCAATCAGCAAGTTAGATAGTATTTTCGAAATTAATTTCAAAAACTATAAAGGGAACTTCAGGTTTAACTTTTCTTTTTCCAGAAAATCAAGGAAAGCTTTCTGGGGGGGAGTAGGGGTTGATTTAACTCGGAAAACATAGAAAATCTCTCTTCTTATGGGTTTTTTAAGCGGGACGATGTTGATCAATTTAGAAAGCCAGGCTTGTCGAGCAGCCCAGCGAGACACAACTGAAATTCCCAGACCGGCTTCAACGGCAGATAAAATCGCCTGAGTGCTGCCAAGCTCGATCACTACCTCCAGCTCCTTTAAGCTTATTCCTTCTTTTTCCAGCTCCTGCTGAAAGGTTTTAAGGGTTCCCGAACCCGATTCTCTAATTAAAAAAGGATATTTGGCTGCTTCTTTCAAAGATATGCTTTTTTTTCTGGCTAAGGGATGGTTAGGTGGAGCAATTAAAACCAGCTCATCAGGGACGAGTCTTTTAAAAGAAAGGCGGGAGTGGGGAAAGGTTGTACCGACAAATCCCAGACCAATCTCTTGCTCCATAACCTTTCTAACTATTTCCAAAGAGTCACCAATTTCAATTGAAACCTTGACTTTGGGATATTTCTTTTTAAAAAGGGAGATCAAATTAGGAAGAATATATTCGCCAGGGATGGTGCTGGCGCCAATTTTTAACTCCCCACCGACTTCACCCGAAAGAGAGGCAATTTCTTCTTTTGCCTCTTGCTCCAGCTGAAGGATTTTTCGGGCGCGATGGTAGAGGATTTCTCCGGCCGAGGTAAGGGTTAGTTGCTGGCTGGCGCGATCAATTAAGGGCTGACCATATTTTTTTTCCAGAGCTTTAATCTGAAAACTTATAGCCGGCTGACTTAAACCAAGCTTTTCGGCAGCCTTAGAAAAGCTTTTTTTCTCCGCAACAATGACAAAGGTTCTTAAGTAATCAAAATTCATTTTTATAACTAACTTAAATTTATTTTATAATTACTTGTATTTCAAGATTAAATTTTAAGGAAGGAGATATGGTAAAGCTAACCCATCTGGTTAAAAAGAGTGGCTGAGCTTCCAAGATAGGTCCGGCGGACCTTTCTAAGGTTCTGGATAGTTTTGATTTTGGCCAGTCAAAAGAGGTGCTGGTTGGTCTGGACACCCCTGATGACGCGGCTGTTTACCAACTGGATTCAGGCAAATTGCTGGTGCAAACCGTGGATTTTTTCACCCCTATTGTTAACGACCCCTATCTCTTTGGCCAGATTGCCGCGGCCAACGCCCTTTCCGATATCTACGCTATGGGAGGAAAGCCGTTAGTGGCTTTAAACATCGTTGCTTTCCCCTGCAAGCTGGATTTTTCTTTGCTTTCCGAAATTCTAAGAGGGGGAAAAGAAAAGGTAGAAGAAGCCGGGGCTTTTATTATTGGTGGGCATTCAGTTGACGATGATGAACCCAAGTACGGGCTGGCGGTAACGGGAGAGGTGGAAAGAGAAAGACTAACCACAATTGATCAGGCGCAACCGGGAGATTTTCTGGTTTTAACCAAACCGCTGGGTTTGGGAATTTTGGCGACGGCTTTAAAAGCTGATTTTTTGACCGAAAAGGACATTGAGGAGCCGATAAGCAAGGCTACTTATTTAAATAAAGGGGCGGCGGAGGCAGCTGCTCAAGTGGGGGCTAAAGCGGTAACCGATATTACCGGTTTTGGACTTCTGGGTCATCTTTACGAAATGCTTAAAGCCAGTGGTGCGGGAGCTGAGATTAACTTGAAAGAAGTGCCCTATTATCAAAAGGCTATTGAGTTTATTGAATCAGGAATAATTCCAGCCGGCCTTTATGATAATCGTCGCTTTTTAGAAGGCAAAGTTGAGATAGCTTCAGATTTGAGTGAAGCCCTGGTAGACCTTCTTTTTGACCCTCAAACTTCGGGCGGTCTTTTAATCTGCATTTCAGAAAGCAAATTGGATGATCTCCTCAAACTTTTAAAAGACAGAGCTCCAGTGGCTTCGGTTGTTGGAAGAGTGGTTGAGGGAGAGGTAAAAATAAGAGTTAAAGCTTGAAGCGCCGGGATTTAAAGACTTTAAAAATCATTATCCCTCCTTTGCTTTTTCTATAAAAATTTTTTATTTGAAAAATAAAAATTTCTTTGCTACCATTGTTTCAATCTTTTTAAAAGGAGTGGTGAAGATGGCTGACTGGTGTAAAATGTGGGAGGCAATGGGATTAAACCTTGAAGCTCACGATGAGCTTTTAAATGCTCTCCCCCCAATTTATCAGGAAATCTACCTCAATCAGGAAAATCGCCCGAAAAAAATGGAGTACTTTGATCTGGTGGTAGCGGAAATTCACGGTTTGCGGATTAAGGAGCTTCAAGACATTAGAACCAATGGTGGCAAAGTGGTGGGAACTTTCTGCGTTTATGTACCCGAAGAGATAGTTTTAGCCGCCGGTGGAACCTGCATTGGTCTTTGTGGAGGAGTTGATGTAGGAGCTGACGAAGCCGAAAAAGTTCTTCCCCGCAATATTTGCCCTTTAATTAAGTCCTTTATGGGTTTTAAACTGAGCAAAATTTGCCCTTACTTTGAGTCTTGCGATGTAGTGGTAGGAGAAACAACCTGTGACGGGAAAAAGAAAGCTTTTGAGGTCCTCTCTGATTTTACCCAGGTTTATGTGATGGAGACTCCTCAAAGAAAAGAAGAGGTGGATAAGGAACTCTGGTTTTCTGAAGTAAGAAGGTTTAGGGAAATGATGGAAGAACTTACCGGAAAAAAGATAACTGAAGAGTCTTTAAAAGAAGCCATTAAAAAAGTCAACGGGAAAAGGAGAGCTTTACAAAGGCTCTCGGAGTTGCGGAAAGCTGACCCTCCACCTATCAGCGGAAAAGACGCTCTTTTAATTGAGCAGATTGCTTTCTATGACGATGTAGAAAGATTTACCCAGAAAGTCAATGAGCTTTGCGACGAACTTGAGGAAAGGGTAAAGAAAGGGGAAGGAGTGGTTCTTTCGGGAACTCCTCGAATTATTGTTTCGGGAACGCCTATGGCTATTCCTAATTGGAAAGTTCCCCACATTATTGAAACCAGCGGGGCAGTAATCGTGGCTGAAGAGCTTTGTACTGGGATGCGCTATTTCCAGGATTTAACTTTAGAAACTGATGGTTCAGTTGAGACCATGCTTAAAAACATTGCCGAAAGGCATATTGGAATTGACTGCGCTGTTTTTACTCCCAATGGAGAGAGAGCAGAAAAGGTAGCCCGCCTCTTTAAAGATTACCGGGCTAACGGCGTTGTCCACTATGTTCTTTCTTTCTGTGACCCTTATTCGGTGGAGGCTTATCAGATTGAAAAAATGGCTAAGAGGGAAAACATCCCCTTGCTCAAAATAGAAACCGATTACAGCCAGGAAGATGTAGGTCAGTTAAAGACCAGAGTTGAAGCTTTTCTGGAGATGATAAAGGCTTGAAAAGAAGTCTTAATAATCCAGAAGAGAAGACTAGATTTGGTGGGCTGGACATAGGCTCAAGGACGGTGGCTTTAGTAGAGCTTAAGAATGGCTCTTATGACTACTGGATTGAGGAGACTTCTCATTCTCCTTTAAAAGTTGCGGAAAGGCTGGTTAAAGGAAAATCATTTGCCTATCTAGTAGCTACCGGCTATGGTCGTCATTTAGTTCGGGCTCGCTTTGCTCAAGAAGTAATTACTGAGATTAAGGCCTATGCTATAGGAGCGTGCCATCTTTATCCCGAGGTAAGAACAATCCTGGATATTGGAGGGCAGGACACCAAGGTAATTGTTCTTAATGAGGGGGGGAAGGTTGCTGATTTTCAAATGAATGAGAAGTGCTCAGCTGGCACCGGGAAGTTTCTTGAAGTAATGGCCAAAGCCCTTGGCTATTCTCTAGAAGAATTTGGAAAAGAGGCTTTGAAAGCCAAAAAGAAGGTCAAGGTTTCCTCAATGTGCACGGTTTTTGCTGAGTCAGAGGTGGTTTCCCTCCTTCATGAAGGCGAGGAGAGAGAAAGCATTGCTTATGCGGTTCACGCCTCCATTGCTGAAAGAGCAGTCGGGATGCTCAAAAGAGTGGGAGTGGTGGAACCCTTGCTTTTTGCCGGCGGGGTGGCTAAAAACCCCTGTCTGGTAAAGATTCTTCAAGAAAAACTGAAGAAGGAGGTGATAGTGCCAGAAGAACCGCAAATAGTTGGCGCCTTAGGCGCCGCTATTTATTCTTTTCGTTCAGGCAAGAAATCTTAACCTTAGGAGGTAGGGATGAAAAAAGAGTATAGTTTGATGGCTTTGGCTGGAGTAATTATAGGTGCTCTGATTATCTCTCTTATGAAATTGGGCAATCCACCAAATATGGGAATCTGTATTGCTTGCTTTGAAAGGGACATTGCGGGGGCACTCGGGCTTCACCAGGCAAAGCTAGTTCAGTATATTCGGCCGGAAATCATAGGGATAGTTTTTGGGGCTCTGGTTGCTGCCTTAATTTTCCGCGATTTTAAGCCAACTTCTGGCTCTTCTCCCTTAATCCGCTTTATGCTGGGGATGTTTTCAATGATTGGCGCTTTAGTTTTCCTCGGTTGCCCTTTAAGGATGACCATTAGGTTAGGTGGCGGAGACTTAAATGCTCTGGTGGGTCTTCTGGGATTTGTAGCTGGAATTGCTGTTGGAACGCTCTTTTTGAAATCAAACTTTGATTTGGGAGCAGCTAAAAAAACTTCTTCTCTGGAGTCCTATGTTCTTCCCTTGATTATGCTTCTTTTGCTTCTTTTGCTCTTTTTTAAGCCAGTTTTTAATGAGAAAGCCGGTGGACCTATCTTTTTTTCTATAGAAGGACCTGGTTCAAAGCATGTTCTTCCTTTAATTGGTCTGGCGGCTGGTTTAATAGTGGGCGTTTTGGCTCAGCGGACTCGTCTTTGTTTTGCCGGGGGCATTCGGGACCTAATCCTTTTTAAAGAGCTTTATCTTATCTCTGGCTTTGTGGTTATCTTTTTAACTGTTCTCTTGGGGAATTTACTCCTTGGCACCTTTAAACTTAGCTTTAGTGGTCAACCTATTGCTCACACCGAACATCTCTGGAATTTTTTGGGGATGGGTTTGGTAGGTTTAAACGCGGTTTTACTTGGAGGTTGCCCTCTGCGCCAACTGGTTTTAGCTGCTCAAGGAAGTGGCGACTCGGCCTTGACCGTTTTGGGCTATATTTTTGGGGCGGGCGTAGCTCACAATTTAATGCTGGTTGGCTTTCCGCCTCCCATTCCTCCAGCTACTGGCCCAACCGGGGTTTTAATCTATGGGAAAGTTGCGGTAATTGTGGGTATAATTTTTTCTCTTCTTGTTGGTTATTTTAATCTTTCCAGGCAAAAGTAGCTTTAGGACTATCTTTTGAGGTGGTGATTGAAAAATGAGAGAAGTTGATGCTCGGGGTTATCCCTGCCCTCAGCCGGTTTTAATGACTAAAAAAGTGGTTGATGAGGGGGAAGAAGAGGTTTTAGTCTGGGTGGATAATCGGGGTTCGGCCGAAAATGTAGCTCGCTTTGGGGAAAAATCCGGTTATGAAGTTAAAATTGAGGAAGAAGGCGGAGATTTTAAGGTCTGGCTAAAAAGAGGTGGGGGAGTTAAAACCGAAGCTCCAGCTCAAGTAGCGGAAATAACTTGCGAAACTGGGAGCTGGAAGCTTTTAAAAGAAAAAACCCTCTTCATTTCCACTGATTCTTTAGGGAGAGGAAGTGAAGAGCTGGGAAGGATACTTATCAAGGCTCTCTTAAATACTCTGGCTGAAAATCAAGTCCTTCCAGAAAAAATAGTTCTTATCAACTCCGGGGTGAAACTGGCCTGTGAAGATTCGGATGTTCTTGATGCTCTAAAGAAAATAAGTCAGAAGGGGGTTGAGCTTTTGGTTTGTGGCACTTGCCTTAACTTTTTTGAGCTTACCGATAAGATTAAAGTTGGAAGGGTTTCCAATGCTTATGAGATTTTAAATATTTTAATGGAAGACCAGATAGTCCCTTGGGGCTAATTTTTACCGAGAAGTTTTAAAATTTAGTTTGTTTCAATAGTTGCTAAGTTTTTAAAGGCCAGTTATTATTGCTTTTATGCTTGAGGTTAAAGAGGCAAAAAAAGTTTTAGATGAGGCTTATTTTTTTATCCCCGATGCCAGCCCTTCCAGTTTCTATCGCTTTGTTTTCCCATTAAGACATTTTCGAAGCCAGGGTCTAAAACCTCATCTTTCCGCTGTTATTCAACCAGATTATTTTGAAAAGGGGCGAGTTTTCTTTTTTCAAAGGGTAGCCGATAGAAGCCTGTTTGACTTAAGCCTGGCTCTTAAAAATCAACCCCGGGCAATGGTTTTTGACCTTGATACTTACATTGAGCCTCCGCCTTACCATCCAAACTATCATTTTTATCATTCAATGAAACCTTACTTAGAAATGGTTATTCAGTCCGCTTCTTTTTTAACCGTCCCCACTTTAAAACTCAAAGAAGAGCTCAAAGATTATAATGAAAACATCTTCGTTTTGCCCAATAAATACAGCCGTGAAGTTCTGGAAGGAGTAAGGGAAGTAGAAAAGACCAAGCTTAAGCTGGAAGCCGGTTTACCTTCCCACTCAGTGGTTATTGGCTGGGCGGGAGCTCCTTTTAGTCTTCATGAGCTTGCCTTTCTGGAGAGGGTTTTGAACAGGCTTTTTGAGAAGTTTAACTACCTTTACTTTGCTGTCTGGGAAAGCGAACCTCAATTTCTTTCTCTACCTCAGGAAAGAAGAGTAAAGTTTGACTTTTTACCTCTTTCTTCTCTCTTTGTTTCCCTGGGGTTGGTCGACATTGGCATTATCCCTGCAGAGAACACTCTTTTTAATCAATGTAAATCGGGGCGGATGGTTTTTGAGTATGGGCTGGCAAAGACAGCGGTTCTGGCCCAAAAAATTGAGCCTTTTGAAAATTTAAAGGGGAAGGGTGCTCCAATTGAGCTGGCGGGAAGCGATAAAGAGTGGGAAGAAAAACTGGTTGAAATGATAAAAGAGGACGAGAAACGATTTAGAAGAGGGGAGGAGCTTAGAAAGTGGGTGGAAAGCAACTGCTTTTTTGGCGAAAAAGAGGAAGAATGGGAAGTTTTTTTGAAAAAGTTGGCTGAGGTTTTGGAATGAAAAAAGACCGTTCTGTTTCAATCGTGATGCTTACTCATAATAATCTTTTTTACACCCGCCAGTGCGTAGAGAAATTAGAAGAAACCACAGAAAATTATGAGCTGGTGATAGTGGATAATGCTTCAACCGATGGCACGGTAGAGTATCTTCAAAAACTGGAAAAGGAAAAGAAAAATTTAAAAGTAGCCTTGAACAAAACTAATCGGGGTTTTGCTGCTGGTTGTAACCAGGGAGTAAGACTGGCTCGCTATGGATTGGTCTGTCTTTTAAACAACGATATTCTTCCTTTTCCTGGTTGGCTGGATAAAATGAAAGAAGTTATGGAAAAAGGAGTAGGAGCAGTAGGAGCAAAGCTTATCTTTCCCGACTATAACCTCCAGCATTGCGGAATAGTTTTTGAGTATCGTCAGCAACCGGCGCCTCATTTCTGGCCCTATCATCGTTTCTTTGGCTTTCCCGAAGAAATTGAAGAGGCAAATCAATTAGAAGAAGTGCCAGCTGTTACAGCGGCCTGTCTTTTAACCACCAAAACGGTCTGGGACCGGGTTGATGGGATGGATGAGGGCTACATCATCGCTAACTTTGAGGATGTGGATTTTAATTTAAAATTGAGAGAAGCCGGTTTCAAGATCCTTTATCAGCCGGAAGCGCGCCTCATTCATTACTGGGGACAGACGGTAAAATCTAAAAAGGATGAGCTTGACTCACCTCACCGTTATTTTCAGATGAACTTTGAGAGGTTGATGATTAAGTGGTATCAAAAGTTAACCCTGGGGCTGGCTCGAGTGTGATTAAAAGTTTAATTTCTTTATCTGGATTTATCTGGGAGGGGTTAGAATGGAGAAAAAACCTTTGGTAAGCATAGTTTTGCCGGTTTATAACGGGAAGGAAACGGTAGGGAAAGCCCTGGAAGCCATCTTTAACCAGTCTTATCCTTTTTTTGAAGTGATTGTTGTGGACGATGGCTCAACTGATGGGACGCGGGAAGAGTTAGAGAAGTTTAAGGAAAGAGAAAATTTTAAGGTAGTATATCAAGAAAACCAGGGAGCTCCCCGAGCCAGGAATAAGGGAGCGGAGTTAGCTCGAGGCGAATACCTCCTTTTTGTAGATGCGGATACCCTTCTTTATCCTCAATGCCTGGAAAAAATGGTGGAAACTCTTCTTTCCCACCCGGAAGCCAGTTACGCTTATTGTGACTATAAGATGACGGGATGGCGGGAAGGAATTCATAAAGCTTCCCCTTTTGACCCGGAGCTTTTGAGAAAAACAAATTACATTAGTTGCACTTCTCTGGTAGATATAAAGGTATTTCCCGGGTGGGACCCAAAGATTCGGGGTTTACAGGACTGGGATCTCTGGCTAACTCTGCTTGACCAGGGTCACACTGGCGTTTACCTTCCCGAGGTTCTGTTCGAAGCCATTCAGCGGGAAGACTCCATCACGGGAAGCTGGGTCAGAAATCATTGGTCAGAAGCGGTTTCTTCGGTCCTGGCTAAACATCAAAAGGTGGCTATTTTTACTCTCACTAAGGATAGGCTTGAGTATACTCAAAGAATGTTTGCTTCTCTTGATAAATTTACCCATATTCCTTATGACCACTTCATTGTGGATCAAGGTTCAACCGATGGAACGCGTGAATTTTTAAAAAAGATGATGGAGGAAAGAAAAAACTTAAAAGTAATTTTTAATGAGGATAATAAGGGCATTTCTATCGGTTCCAACCAGGCTTTAGAAGCAATTGGAGATAAGTATGATTACATAATGAAGCTGGATAATGACTGCGAAATTCTTTCGGACAACTGGCTTTATGAACTTATTCGTTTAATAATTTACTCCAATAACGTTCTGGTTTTATCTCCTTATGTGGAAGGTTTGGTGGAGCATAAAGGAGGGGTTCCGCGTTACTTTTCTCTTAAGCTCCTCGGGCATGAAATAGGCTTAACTTTGCATCTGGGAGGAATTTCAGTTATCTCTTCAGCCGCAGCTTATCAGGGTTTTCGCTTTGACGAGAAGGATACCTTAAGTGGTGTCCAGGATGTTTCCTTTTCTCGCCAGGTGATTTCTCGCGGTTTCCTAATGGGGTATGTTGAAGATTTAAAAGTCGAGCATATGGACACCACCACCGGCCAGAAGAAAAAATTTCCCCAGTATTTCGAGGAAAGGGAGAAGGTTGAAAGTAAGACTTCTTACGCTGGACTGAAAGATAGTACTTCGAAACTATTGATTGGGGATGAAGTTTTAAGAGGAAATATTAATACTCCTGAGTACTGGGATAAACGATATCAAGAGAAAATCAGGCGCCGGGAAGAAGACATTGACCCTTTCCGCTTCCAGGCGCTTTTAGAATTTGTCCCGGCTAAAGGGCGTTTGATAGATGTTGGTTGTGGATTGGGAGAGTTCCTGCGCTACGCAAGAAAAATAAAGCCTTCGCTTGAGCTTTTCGGGGTCGATTTCTCCCAGAAAGCTATTGAGCGCAATCGCGAACTGGATGGTGAGAGCATCTCTTATAAGGTTTGTTCGGCGGAAAAAGTTGATTTTGAAGACAATTTTTTTGATGTGGTGATAGCCGGGGAGCTACTGGAACATTTAACTGAGCCTGAAGATTTTATCAGAGAAGCGAAGAGGATTTTAAAACCCGAGGGTCGACTTTTATTGACTCTTCCTTATGAAGACCGAGTTAAAGACCCCGAACACGTGCGATACTATTTTCGCTCAGATTTAATAGATTTGTTATCTCCTTACTTCCGACTGGTTGAAGTTACGCCTATCAGGCCTCTGGGAGAAAACTACGCTTTAGTTACGGCAACTGATGCTGGGCCAAAGGTGTCCATTGATCTTGATGACTTTTCCAGGGATAACAATCGCCTGGACTTGCTAGAAAGGCTAAAAGAGATTTTCCCCGATTTTAAAATAACTCTTTTTACTATTCCCGCTCAGTCTCCGGAAGACTGGCTTAAGAGTTTGGCTGAGTATGGCTATCTGTATTTTGCTTTGCACGGTTTCGAACACAGGTATTTAGAGTGCTCAAGCTGGAGTTACGAGGAAGCAAAGGAGAAAATAACCAAAGCTTTCTCTAAGTTTTATCTTAAAGGTTTTAAGGCTCCTTACTGGGCTGTCTCGGAGGGCCTTTTTAGAGCTTTGAAAGAACTGGGCTTCTGGGTGGCCGACCAGGACATTGCTCCAGCTCCTGAATTTCTTCCTCATTATCGGTATAACTGGTTAATTGATAAACCAGTGCCTCTTTTTCCTGAAATAAGGGGTCATGGTCATGTTCAAAATGTTTGCGGGAACGGTCTGGAGGAGTGCTTTTCAAATTTGGTAAGTTCTCTGGAGAAGATTAAAGAAATGGCTGGCGAGAAAGAAGAATTTTTTGTCACTGCTGACTGGGCTGTTCGATTTCTTTACGGCTAAAACTGCTAATCGGCGAATTAGAAGTTTGGTTTAAGGGATAGGAAGGTAGCAAAGAAAAACAGGCTCGTAAACATTACCTTCTCTTATTATTCCCAACAAATCTTTTTTTTCTCAACAATGGTAACTCACCTTCTTCTAATAATTATTAAGGAACCATTTTTTAAAGTTGATTATCAGGTGGGACGGTAGTTGGAGAGGTACTCATTACCTCCTTTACTTTTATATTGTTTACCTCTCAAAAGCTTTCCTACATTTTTTAAAGTCTATTACTGGAGTTGGATTTTGAAAAAATTGTGCATAGTCTGATACATAGCTTTTGAAATATCTTTTTCCGAGATAACACTGACTACTTTATTCTGGTCGTCTACTACCGGTAGGTCGGCGATGTTGTGAAGAAAGATAAGATAAACTGCTTTGCTCCACTTTATCTTCAGGTTTTACCTTATGGACATAGTTTTTCATTACTTCTTCCGCTTTCATCAGCTTAAACTCCTACCTTTGTTTAAATTGTTACAATTAAATTATAGCAAATTTTTGAAAAGGGAAAAAGAAACTTCAAAATTTTGAGATAAACTTGGAATAAAAAGCTAAAAAGGTTTAAATGGTATAACAAAAAATAAGGGGAGTTTATCAGGAGCTTTTAAGTAGAGCTTTAAAAAAACTAAAGGCTTTTTACCAAGAAAATCTGGTTTCAGTAGTAGTTTTTAGATCTGTAGCCAGAGAAACGCCGAGTCCTGAATCCGACCTTGGTGTTTTAATAGTTTGCGAAGAGCTTCCCCGGGGGTGAGAAAAAGGTTGGAAGAGTGTATGAAAATAGAAGAGGATTTGAGTGAATCAATTCGCGAAGCGGAAAGAAAAGGGGTAAGAACGGAGATTTCACCAGTTCTAAAAACCCGGGAAGAGGTAAAAAAAAGTTAGCCTCCTTTTTCCTGATTTTGTAGAAGAGGCAAAAATTCTCTATAATGGGGATTTATTTTTTTCTTCTTTTCTGGAGGAGTTCAAAAAAAGCTGGAAGAATTAGAAGCGAAAAGGATAAAGCAGGGCGACCGCTGGTATTGGGTTCTCAAGCCAAATTTCAAACCGGGCGAGGTGTTTGAGATTTGACCAACCTTATGCTGGCTCAGAGTTATTTAATAAAAATAAAAGCTAAAAAACGCTTGCGGGCATTGGAAGTTTTACTGGAAGAGGAAGCTTATTCAGATGTAGTTCGGGAAGCTCAAGAAATAGTTGAACTTTCACTTAAGGGAATTTTAAGAGCAATTGGGGTTGAACCTCCAAAGTGGCATGATGTTGGAAGTTTAGTTTTGGAGGATCGCGAGAAGTCGGGGAAGAAATAGCCAGTCAGGCAAAGAGAATAGCTCAGATTTCTAAAAGTTTGAGGCAAGAAAGAGAGCTTTCTTTTTATGGTGAAGTGGATTTCATTCTGACTGAGTCTTACAATAAGGAAGACGCTCATTTGGCTTACCGGGAAGCTCAGGAAATAGTTTTTCTAGCTGGGAAAGTAATTCCCCTTAACAAAAAACCTTAAAAAAGAAAAGCTGGGAGTTTTGGATACTAGTCTTTTGATTGCCCTTTTTGAGCTGAGAGCTTTCTGAGGGAAAATTTTGAAATGTTCCTTCGTATTTGTAAGTATAGTATAAATTGGAGTTTTCTTTTAAATGAGTTTTTTAATTTTCTGTTGGGCGTCCAGAGCCGCGTCTCCGATAACTTCTGCTATTGTCGGATGAGTGTAAATATGAGAGGCAAGCTCTTTTAAATTGGCTCCGCTTCTCATTGCCACTGAGATTATCTGAACAAGCTCGGAAGCACTTTCTCCAAAAATATGGGCTCCGAGAATTCTTCCGCCTGGACTTTCGGCGATTATTTTTACTATCCCCTCTTCTAATGACTCAGCCCAGTAAACTCCTTCTTCTCTGAGCTTAGCTTTTCCTACCACGTAAGCGAGACCAGTTTTTTTAACTTCTTCTTCAGTCAATCCGACACTTCCGATTTCCGGTTGAAAGTAAATGGCTCGGGGAACTATTGAGTAATCAACAGTTTCAACATTGCTTTCAATTGCGTTTTTAGCGGCCAGATTTCCTTCATAATAGGCTACTGAGGTAAGCATAAAACCGCCAATACAGTCGCCTGCGGCATAGATATGGGGCTGGCTGGTCTGGAGAAACTCATTGACTTTTATTCCTTTCCTGTCTGCTTCCAAACCGGCTTTGTCAAGTTCAAGGTGTTCAAGATTGGGAATTCTTCCTAGAGCGTTCATAACCAAAGGAAAGATAGAAGTTCTTTCCTTGCCCGATTGCTCGTAGGTAAGCTCAAAACCCTTCTTGGTCTGGTTTATTTTTTTAACCATAGATGAGCTAAAGATAGTTATACCTTTTTTTCTCATTGAGCTTTCCAGAGCTCTTGATATTTCTTCGTCTTCACTGCTGGCTAATCTTTCTCTCATTTCAATCAGGGTTACCTTAACTCCGGCCTGAGAAAAAATATAGGCAAACTCTAAAGCCACCGCTCCCCCGCCCAGAATAGCTATTTCCTCAGGCAAAGAGGGCAGGTTAAAGGCTTCGTCGCTGGTCAGGCAGTTTTGAATTCCTTCCACCGGTGGCAGTGCGACTCGGGAACCGCAAGCAACTATTATTTTTTTCGCTTTCACTCTTTCCTTTCCAGCTTTTAATTCATTGGGGCTCAAAAAAGTGGCTTTTTCGGGGATTAAATCTACCTTCCAGCGTTTGATGGCTTCATTTCTCTTTTCTCTGAGGAAGTTTACTATATCATCTTTTCTTTTCCGGGCTTTTTCCCAGTTGAACCTAGCTGAACTTATTTCTATTCCAAATTCATGAGCTTTCTTAACTGTTTCAGCTACCTTTCCCGACCTTACCAAGGCCTTTTTGGGGATACACCCCCTGTTAAGTCAGGTGCCGCCTAAATTACCGTAGTCAGCGAGTCCAACTTTTAAATTTGCTTTAGCGGCACGGGCAGCAGCTGCCATTCCAGCCGTTCCGCCTCCGATGACAAAAAAGTCGTATTCTTTCATTTATTACTCCTTTTATTAAAATTACTCCTTTTATTAAAATCATAACAAAGTAGTTTTTTGGGGTAAAATCTTCCGAAGAATTAGATTTTTTTGTTTTTTTGACCTTCTCAAGAGGTTGAGAGGAGAAGTTTTTTGCTTCCTTAAGCCTTCTTCCATTCTCCTTCTTTCCTCGTTTCTCCCTCAGGTATAAAGGGGCAGAAGGGATTTAGAGACTAAAGAAAAATTTGAAAGTAAAAATTTATTTCAGCATTTCAGAGTGGTGGAAAGTTTGAACCTGGTCACAAAACCTGGTGATTTGGAAAATCCTGCCTGGAAAAGTAAAATTAGTTTCAAGATGAAAGGACTGGTTTTGTCAGGTGGAACGGGCACGCGTTTGAGGCCTATAACTCATACCTCAGCCAAGCAGTTAATCCCCATTGCCAACAAGCCGGTGCTTTTTTATGTTTTAGAGCAGCTCAAGGAAGCTGGAATTGAAGAAGTAGGAATTGTGGTTGGGGAAACTAAAAAAGAAGTAAAGGAAGCAGTTGGTGATGGGAGCCGTTTTGGTTTAAAAGTGACCTATATTGAACAGGAAGCTCCTTTAGGGTTAGCTCACGCTGTAAAGATTTCTCGTTCCTTTTTAAAGGATGACGACTTCGTGATGTTTTTAGGTGACAATCTAGTTAAAGATGGAATTAAAACTTTTGTGGAGGAGTTTGAAAAAGAAAAACCCAACAGCTTAATTTTGCTAGCTCGAGTACCGGAACCTCAACGTTTTGGTGTGGCTGAGCTTTCTAATGGAAAGGTTGTTAGGCTTGTTGAAAAACCCCAGGTTCCTCCCAGCGACTTAGCTCTGGTCGGGGTTTATCTTTTTGATAAAAATATTTTTCAGGTGGTGGAGGACTTGAAGCCTTCTTTCCGGGGAGAACTGGAAATTACCGATGCCATTCAGAGACTTATTGACCGGGGTTTTGAAGTTAAGCCTCACATTATTGACGGATGGTGGAAAGACACCGGTAAATTAGAGGATATTCTGGAGGCTAACCGAATTATGCTTTCAGAAATCAAAAAGAGGATTGAAGGCAAAGTTGACGAACAGTCAGAAATAGCGGGTGAGGTAGTTTTAGAAAAAGGGGCGGAAGTTATAAGAAGCACCATTAGAGGACCGGTTATTATTGGTGAAAAAAGCCGAATTGTTGATAGTTATATTGGCCCGTTTACTTCTATTTACTATGAATCTGAAATTGTAAAAAGCGAAGTTGAACACTCGGTTATCCTGGAAAAAGTGAAAATCAGCGGGGTTGTCCGATTGGAAGACAGCTTAATTGGTAAATCAGTGATTATCCGCAAAAGTCCGCGAAGGCCTAAAGCTTTTCGCTTTTTAATAGGTGACCAGAGTAATATAGAGATACCTTAGGTTTTAGGAGGGAAAATGATTGAGGGAGTTAAGACCAAGAAGCTCAGAGTAATTCCTGATGAGAGAGGAAGGTTGATGGAAATTTTCCGTTCTGACGACGAATTCTTTCAAAAGTTTGGCCAGGTTTATCTGACCACCGTACTTCCGGGGGTGGTGAAAGGCTGGCACTATCATAAGATTCAGTTTGACAATATTGCCTGCCTAAAAGGAATGATAAAGTTAGTGCTTTACGATAACAGAGAGGATTCGCCAACCAGAGGAGAGATTAACGAGTTTTTCATTGGCGAACACAATCCATTGCTGGTTCATATTCCTCCTTTAGTTCTTCATGGTTTAAAGGGGATATCTTTAGAGGAAGCATTGGTGTTAAATGTTCCAACCGAACCTTACAACTATGAGCAGCCGGACGAATATCGCCTTCCCCCTTACACTCCCGATATCCCTTACGACTGGCAGAGAAAGGATGGTTAGTTTTGCGCCTTTTGGTAACTGGTGGAGCCGGCTTTATTGGGAGTAATTTTGTTCGTTATATTTTAAAAGAGCATCCCGAAGACAAAGTTATAAATCTGGATAAACTAACTTACGCTGCCAATCTGGAAATCCTAAAAGAGTTTGAAAAGAACCCTTCTTATCAGTTTGTAAAAGGTGATATTGGCGATGAAGAATTACTTAATGATTTACTTGAAGGGGTAGACGTGGTTCTTAACTTTGCAGCTGAATCTCATGTAGACCGATCAATAGTAGACCCTGATGAGTTTATCCGTACCAATGTTTGGGGAACCAATGTGCTTTTGAGAGTGAGCAAAGAAAAAAAAGTTGGGCGTTTTGTTCAGATTTCCACCGATGAAGTTTACGGGAGCATTGAAAAGGGTTCTTTTTCGGAAGAGTCACTACTTAACCCTAGCAGCCCTTACTCTGCTTCCAAAGCGGCGGCTGACCTGCTGGCTTTAGCTTACTTCAAAACTTACAACTTTCCTGTTCTTATAACTCGAAGCACTAACAATTTTGGGCCTTTTCAGCATCGGGAAAAATTTATTCCCACCATGATTTACTCGGCCCTTAATGATAAGCCTCTGCCGATTTATGGTAATGGTCAGAATATAAGGGACTGGATTTATGTAGAAGACAACTGCCGAGCTATTGATTTGGTTTTGCGGAAGGGGAAAGAAGGGGAAATTTATAACATTGGGGCAGGTAATGAAAAAACTAACCTGGAGGTGGCTCGAGAAATTCTTAAAATTTTAGGGAAAAGTGAAAGCCTAATTTCTTTTGTTCCTGACCGGCTGGGTCATGACTTTCGTTACTCGGTAACCACGGAAAAGATAAAAAATTTGGGTTTTAGACTTAAGTGGAATTTTTATCAAGGGCTAAAAGAGACCATTGATTGGTATCAAAATTTTGGTTTTAAGAGCAAATGAGGTTCTTAATTTATCCCTCTTATCTTTTTCAAGTTTTCCCAGTAAGTTTTTTCCCAGAGATGATAATTTTTCTCAATTGTTCTTTGAGAAGCAACCTGGTAAGCTGCTTCAGCAATTTCTTTCCGGTAGTCTTCATCCTCAATTAACTTTTTCAGGTACTTAAGCCAGTCTTTAGGAGTTTTAGCCAGAAATCCGGTTTTTTTGTGTTCTATGCTTTCTAAATAGGGGCCAACCGGGGAAGCAATAATGGGTATCTTAAGCATTCCATATTCAATGAATTTCAAATCGCTTTTACCCCGGTTAAACTGGTTGTCTACCAGGGGGGCAAGCCCGATGTCAAACTTAGACAGAGTTTTTGCTGGATATTCTTCCACTCTTTGCCATTCGAGAACATGGATGCGAGGGTTGAGTTTAAACGGATAAACATGGGCTGGCATGCCGGCTAAAACCACCTCGACCTGAGGATATAGCTCCAGAACGCCTTCTATTACTCCTTGAATTAAAGCCAGGTCAGAATAGTGTTGGGCTCCTCCCGCCCAGCCAATGACTACTTTCCCGGGATGTTTTTCTTTCTTCACCTGGAAAAATTTTTCAGGGAGCATATTCTTGAGCACCACAACATTTGGATTGATGGGTCGAAAGACTTCAGCTAAGTTGCTGGTGCTGGTAGTTACCAGCTTGCAGGTTCTCATAGAGTTTACTACACCTCGCTGGTTTTCGGGCTTGCTCCAGAAGTTGAAAGCTGGGCTTTTGGGGTCAACATGAAAAATGTTGTCGTCAAGCTCATAGACAGTGAGTTTTTTTAAAAGGTTGGCATCTTGTATGGCTCGAAGTGAGCCTTCGTCCAGTCGGCGCTGAAAAACAATAACATCAAACTCCTGAACGATCTCAGGAGTGATTATTTCATCCATGACAACTTCGTGACCACCGAGGTCGCGCAAGGCAACTCCCGGGACATGGCAACGGTACCAGCCACAGCCGAAGAGGTCCTGAGAAAAATAGAAAATTTTGAGTTTTGGTATTTTTTCCAGCATTGGCTTTTAAATTTTAGGGTTAATTTTTTGATTCTTCAAGGAAGGCCTTTTTTAATTTTTCAGCTTGCTGATTTAGGGCTAGACTTTATATAAAAACTTTAAATAGTTATCATAAGGAGAAATTTATCTCAGAATCTGTTAAATTATTATGCCAGTTTATTCTTAGGGTTTTTTAGGTTTTAGGGTTTTTTAAAATGAAGAAAAAAAAGTTAGTCTATATGGACAACGCAGCAACTTCTTATCCTAAGCCGCCTCAGGTCTTGAAGGCGATGATTAATTTTACTCAGAAAATTGGAGGAAATCCTGGCCGTTCTGGACATCGCCTTTCTCTGAAAGCCGGGGAAAAAGTTGAAGAAGCCAGAGAAGCAATTGCTGAATTGTTTAACATTAAAGACCCTTTACGGATTTCTTTTTCTTACAACGCTTCTCATGCTCTTAACTTTGCTTTGCTCGGCTTGCTTGAACCTGGCGATCATGTGATTACTACCAGTCTGGAACATAACTCAGTTGCCCGTCCTCTTCGCTATCTTGAAGGCCTGGGAGTTAAGTTGACCATTTTGAAAGCCGACCCTTTAACCGGGGAGATTTCCCCTGTCGACTTTAAAAAGGCGATTAATCGGAAAACTCGAATGCTGGCGATGGTTCATGGTTCCAATGTAACTGGCAGGGTTTTGCCTTTGAGGCTTTTTGGAGAAATTACTCGTCAACAGGGACTGATATTTTTAGTTGATGCAGCTCAAACTGCTGGTAGTTACCCGATAGATGTAGAGGAAGACCTGGTTGACCTTCTGGCTTTTACCGGCCACAAGTCCTTGCTTGGTCCTCAGGGAACTGGTGGTTTGTATGTTCGTCCAGGTATTCAGCTCAGGCCAACTTTGAGAGGAGGCACAGGCAGTCGCTCAGAAGAAGACCGCCATCCTTCTTTTCTCCCTGATCTTCTGGAAGCTGGCACTCTTAACGCAGTGGGTCTGGCCGGGTTAGCCAGTGGGGTTCGGTTTATTCTCAAAGAGACAGTGAAAAAAATTCGGGAAAAAGAAAAAGCACTTCTTAAAAGGCTTCTGGAGGGATTAAAAGAAATTGAATTTTTAGAGATTTATAGCTCTCCTCAACCGGAAACCAATCTTTCGACAGTTTCCGTTAATTTTTCCAGTCTTAACCCTTCTGAGGTTGGTTATTTACTTGATAAGCGTTTCGGGATTATGGTTCGGGTTGGTCTTCACTGTTCACCTTGGGCTCATCAGACTATTGGCACTTACCCTCGGGGGACAGTGCGGATAAGTATGGGTTATTTTAACACCTTTCAGGAAGTTGATTACCTTATTGAGGCTTTTTGGGAAATCAGTAAACTGGCGAAAAGGAGAATGAGTTGAACTGGGTAGTTGTTTTTGAAGCCACTTCTCACGCTTTGCGGGCTGAAAGGATTTTAAAGAAAGCTGGCTTGAAAGTTTTTGCTATCCCTACCCCTCGTCACCTCTCGGCTAATTGTGGCATTGCTTTTCGATTTTCGGAAAGTTTAAGATTTCAGGTAGAAAAAAGTCTAAGAGAAGCAGGCTGTCCCTTTGAAGGAATTTACCCTTTAGAGGAAAGAAGGTAACTTTTTGACATCTAAAGCTTAAACCATTAGATTTTGTTTGGCCTATTGAAGGTTTGAAAGAAAGGTTAAGGTAGATAATGCATGAAGCTCCAATTGCTCAGAGCATACTTGAGCTGGTAACCGGTGAAGCGGAAAAAGCGAAAGCTAAGAAAGTAAATAAGATTTATCTAAAGATAGGAAAGATGACTGGGGCGGTTGAAGATGCTTTACGTTTTTATTTTGAGGTTTTAACCCGGGGAACAAAACTTGAGGAGGCAGAGTTCGAAATTGAGTGGGTTCCAACCCGGGCCGTTTGCTTTCAATGCCAGGAAGTTTTTGAGGTAGAGGATATGTTACCGGTTTGTCCTCACTGCTCAGGCTTGGGGGGAAATATCATCTCTGGAAAAGAACTTGAAGTTGTTAAAATAGAAATTGAGAGGTGAGGGTTTTGGAAGAAGTTGATATAAACCGCAGTGTCTTGGAGAAAAACGACCAGATTGCTGAGGAAAATCGCCAGTTGTTTAAGGAAAAGAAAGTTCTGGTGGCAAATTTTATTGCTTCACCTGGGGCAGGCAAAACTACCTTGATTTTAAAAACCCTTGAAGAACTGGGAAACTCGGTTAAAGCTGGAGTGATAGAGGGAGATATTGCAACTAAAATCGATGCTGAAAGAATTAAGCAGATGGGCCTCCCGGTAACCCAGATTAACACCGGCGGGATCTGCCACTTAGATGCTTCAATGGTGAAAAAAGCTCTTAACCATTTTGACCTGAGCGAAATAGACTTCTTAATCGTTGAAAATGTTGGGAACCTTGTTTGTCCAGCCGATTTTTCTACAGGGGAAAACTTAAAGGTGGTCATTTTAAGTGTGCCCGAGGGAGATGATAAGCCTCAAAAATATCCTTTAACCTTTCATCAGGCTGACGCGGTAATCATCAACAAAATTGATTTACTGGCTCTTTCTGATTTCAATTTAGAGCTCGCTTGTCAGTCTATCAGGGCTTTAAATAAAGAAGTCAGCATTTTCCCTGTTTCCTGCAAGACGGGTGAAGGCATGGAAAGCTGGCTTAAATGGCTGAAGAAAAAGATAGCGGAGGTAAAAGATAATGGATAGAGAAGAAGCTCTCAAATTAGTTAAAGAAAAGGTTAAAAATCAAAATCTGGTTAAGCATATGCTTGCCTGTGAGGCAGTTTTAAAAAAACTGGCTAACTATTTTGGTCAAGATGAGGAAAAGTGGGGCCTGGCTGGCCTTTTACATGATCTGGACTATGATTTAACCTTTGACAAACCGGAAAAGCATTCTTTAATAACAGCCGAGTGGCTGACTGAGCTTGGGGTAAACGAGGATATTATCAAAGCGGTTAAAGCTCATGGCGGGAAGGCTCCTTTGGATGATCTTTTAAGCCAAGCTCCTTACGCCACCGACCCCACAACCGGTTTTTTGGTTGCCTGCGCTTTAATGACTCCGGAGAAGAAAATGGCTGCCGTTGATGTTGGCTTTGCTTTGAGGCGTTTTAAAGAAAAGTCTTTTGCCCGCGGTGCCAACAGGGAGCAAATGAAAAGCTGTGAGTCTTTCGGAATGCGTCTGGAGGATTTTTTAAAGCTGGCAATAGAAGCTATGCAAGAAATAAGTGGAGACCTTTCGCTTTAAATGAGCACCTTAATCATTACCGAGAAGGATAAAACAGCTCGCCGAATTGCGGAAATTCTATCTGAGGGGAAGTATGGTTCCAAAAAAATTTCCAGGCTTCCGGTTTACATTTTTAAAAAAGATAGCCGGGAATTTCACATTATTGGCTTGAAGGGACATCTTTTAAAAGTAGATTTCCCTTCGCGCTATCAAAACTGGCAGAAGGTCGACCCTAAAGAGCTAATCGATGCCCAAATAATCAAGGTTCCGATTGATAGGGGAGTGTTGAAAGCTTTAAAGGAAGAGGCAGCTCGGGCTGAAGAAATCATCATAGCTACTGATTTTGATCGCGAAGGGGAACTTATCGGTTACGACGCTTCCCAGGAAGCGAGGAAAGTTAAGTTAATTGAGGCTTTAAAGAGAGCTCGCTTTTCAGCCTTAACCGTTTCGGAGATAAAAAAAGCTTTTCAAAATCTGGAGAGGCCTTATGTGAGTCTGGCTTTAGCTGGAGAAGCCCGTCAGGAAATTGATTTGATCTGGGGAGCTACTCTCACCAGGTTTCTTTCTATTGCCTCCCGACGTCTGGGAAAGCAGTTTCTTTCTGTTGGTCGGGTTCAAAGCCCAACCCTTTGTTTGCTGGCTCAGCGAGAGAAAGAAATAAAGGATTTCCAGCCTCAGGACTACTGGCAGCTAAAACTGATCTTAGGAAAGGATGGCCAGCAGTTTCTGGTTTTTCACGAAAGAGAACGGTTTTTCGACCGAAAAGAAGTGGAAAAGATAAAGAAACAATTGGGCGAGAGAGGGGTAGTAACAGCAGTTGAAGTAAAAGAGCGAGATGTTTTGCCACCCAGTCCTTTTAACACTACTCAGTTTTTAGTTGCTGCCTCAAGCCTTGCTCGCCTTTCCCCGGCTCGGGCAATGCAGATAGCTGAGGACCTTTATATGAGCGGGTTAATCAGTTATCCCCGGGTTGATAATACGGTTTACCCTCCTTCTCTTAACTTTAAAGCGGTTCTTGGCTTTTTAAAAAAGAACCGAGTTTACGAGGAAGCAGTAAGAACCATTTTTTCTCAAAAGAAGATTACACCAACCCGGGGAAAAAAATACTCAACTGACCATCCGCCAATATATCCAACGGCTTTACCCTCTCCTGGAAGTCTGAAGGGAGCGGCGGAAAAAATTTACGACCTTGTCGCCCGGCGCTTTCTGGCTACCCTTTCTCCTTCAGCCCAGGTTGAGGAAAGTTCAGTAGTGGTTGAAGTAGGAGGAGAAAAGTTCATAGGAAAAGGTTTTAGAGTTTTAAAAGAAGGCTGGTATCTGGCTTACCCCTTTTCCCGAAGGAAAGACGAACCCCTGCCTCCTTTAAAAAAAGGTGACTGGGTTGAGGTTCTGGAAGTTAAACTGGAAAAGAAACAAACCCAACCACCTCAGCGTTATAGTAGCGCTCGGCTGGTTCAGGAAATGGAAAAACTCGGGCTGGGCACCAAAGCTACCCGTCACCAGATTATCCAGAACTTGTATGAGAGAGGATATATCAGAGGAGATCCGATTCAGACTACGGAGCTGGGAATGGCTGTAGCTGAAGCTTTGATGCGCCATATGAAACCCGTTTCCACTCCTGAGATGACTTCTCAGCTGGAGGACGAAATGACGGAAATTGCTGAGGAGCAAAAAAGTAAAGAAGAAGTAGTTGACCACTCGCGTCAACTTTTAAAGTCAGTTATGGAAGGTTTGGAAGAGGAAAGAAAGGCTTTGAGAGAAACGGTTCAGGCAGGTTTAAAAGCCGAAGGTTTAATAGGAAAATGTGTATGCGGTGGTGAGTTAAGAGTGGTGGTATCTAAAAGAACTAAAAAGAGGTTTGTAGGCTGCAGTAATTATTTTAATGCTGACGGAGACCAGAAGTGTTCCGTTTCTTATCCCTTGCCACAAAAAGGGTTAGTCTCTTCAACCGGTCAAACTTGTTCAATATGTGGGGCACCGATGGTTAGAATAATTAATAAAGGGAAGAAACCCTGGGACATTTGCCTTAGCCCTCTTTGCCCGGGCAAAAAACCAAAGGAGGAGAAAAGTTGATTGGAGTAGTCGGGGCTGGACAGGTAGGTTCCACTTTAGCTTTTGAGCTTTTTCGAAGGAACCTTGATAACATTGGATTAGTAGATATTGTTCCCGGTTTAGCCCGGGGGAAGGCCCTTGATATCACTCAGTGCGGAAACCTTCTCGGGGTTAACCAGGAAGTTATTGGCTCTGAAGATTTATCTATTTTAAAAGAAGCTAGTCCGGTGGTTATTACGGCTGGCTATCCCCGCCAGCCCGGAATGAGCCGCCTTGATTTAGCTTTTTCCAATGGTGAGATTTTAAAAGAAATCATTGGCCAGCTTCTCAATCTTAATTCTCAACTTATTTTGATCATAGTTACTAACCCCCTGGATTTAATGGTGCGGCTGGCTCTGGAAATTTCCGGCCTGCCCCGGGAAAAAGTGATGGGAATGGGGGGGCTGCTTGATTCAGCGCGCTTTCGCTACTATTTAGCTAAAAGCTTAAATCTTTCTTTTACCGAGGCAAAAGGGTTGGTAGTTGGTGAACACGGCGACGGAATGTTGCCTCTTTTCTCTACAACGGGTCTGGCTTTTCCTGATGAGAGATTAAAGAAAGAAGTTACTGAAGAGACCAAAGATGGGGGAGCAACGATTGTCAAGCTTCTGGGAAAAGGAAGTGCTTATTTTGCTCCAGCGGTTTCCGCTGCTTTAATGGTGGAGTCAATAGTGAAAAATCGGGGCGATTATTTTTCCGTGGCTTATCTGGCTCAAGGTGAGTTTGGCTTAGATGACGTTGTTCTTAGTTTGCCTGCAATTTTAGATAGTCAGGGACTTAAACCTGCAAGCTTGCAACTGGAGAAAGAGGAATTAGACACCTTGAGGGAAAGAGCGGCTGAGTTAAGAAATTCCCAGAAAGATTTTCTGGAAAAGTTTCTCAATGCCTGAAAAAATTGAAGCTACTGCCATTGTAAATAAGGTATTTGACTTAATTTTGAAAGCCAGCTTCGAATTAAGAAGGGATGTTCTGGAGGCTGTCCTTCTGGCGACCGAAAAAGAAACGGGTTTAGCTCGGAAAAACCTGGAAATTCTGGCTGAAAACGCTTATTTTGCCCGGGAAGAAAAAAGGCCGCTCTGTCAGGACACCGGACTGGTTCAGATTTTTTTTGAGGTCGGGCAGGAGGTGGTTTTGCCCGCCGAGCCTCTGGAGGAACTGGTTTCCCGTGCTACTGAGCTGGCCTTTAAGGAAGGGGCTCTCCGCGCTTCGGTTGTTGCTGATCCTTTGTTTGAAAGGAAAAACACCGGAAATAATTTGCCTGCGGTGGTAGCTTTTAAGCTGGTTCCCGGGAAAGGTTTTAAAGTTAAAGTTATGCTTAAAGGGGCAGGAAGTGAAAACGCCAGTTTTTTAAGGATGCTTTCGCCTTCAGCCGGTTTGAGGGGGGTAAAAGAAGTTATTTTAAAAAGGGTTTTCGAGAGAATTCCCTACGCCTGTCCTCCGGTAATTGTTGGCGCCGCCGTCGGAGGTACTTTCGATACAGTGGCTCAGGCAGCTAAAGAAACACTTTTTGAGCCGGTTGGGCGTTACAATCCTCAGCCCGGTCTTAATAAGTTGGAAGAAGAAATTCTTCAGGAGATTAACTCCTGGGGGATTGGTCCTCAGGGGTTGGGAGGAAAGACTACGGCTCTGGCCGTTCATTTGAAAGTTCTTCCTGCTCACATTGCTTCTTTACCTCTGGCGGTTTGCCTTTCCTGTCATTCTTTAAGGACGGCGGAGGCTGATTTAGAATGAGTGATTGGCGAAAGGATTCCGCTTCATCTCCTCTTGATTTTTCTTACCCGGAAGAAAAAGTTACCGGTAAGCCTTCTTTTTACGGCGGAATTTTAAAAAGCCGGGGTTTTTTTCTTCTCTGGCTAAGTCAGGCTATATCCAATTTTGGAGACTGGTTAATTGTTTCCCCTCTTTTAGCTCTGGTTTATAGTTTAACTTCTGGCTCCAGTGCTGCCGTCGGGGTTTTAATGATTTTTAAGATTGCTCCCGCTTTACTTTTAGGCCCTCTGGCGGGACAGATAGCTGATAAGTTTAGTCGAAAATTAATTATGATTGCTTGTGACTTGATTAGAGCGGCTCTTGTCCTTTTTTTACCTTTTGCTAACTCAATTTACCAGGTTTATCTAATAACTTTTTTACTGGAGTCCTTTTCCCTCTTTTTTGTTCCGGCCAAGGACGCCAGCATTCCCAACCTGGTGGAGAAAGAAGACCTTTCCCGAGCTAACTCTTTTTCTTATGCTACCACTCAATTAACCATGCTTATCGGTCTGACTTCAGGAGCGACAATCTTGCTTGTTGTTCGCCGCCTGGTAGAGCGCTTTAAAGTTGTAGAGCTTCCACTCATAGGAAAGGTTGCCAGCCATTTCGTTGGCCCTCATGCTACTTTTGTTCTTGATTCTGCAACCTTTTTAATCTCGGCTTTTTTTCTCTTTTTTCTTGCCCTGCCAGTTAATAAAAAAAGATTGGCTTCTAAAACTGAAGAAAACATTTTTTCCTTTAATTTCAATTACTTTCGCCCTTATCCCCGCCTCCAGGCGCTCATTAAAAATCTGGGTTTAGCTTTGATTGGTGGCGGAAGTTTGTTGGCGGTTGGTGTTGCCTTTACCGAGGAGGTTCTGGGGGCTGGTCGGGAGGGAGTTTCACCCCTTTTAGCTGTTCTGGCAGCTGGGATGTTTGCTGGTTCTCTGGTAGTTGCTCGCCTTGAGAAGTATTTTAAAGTTGAGCAGCAGTTTGCGGTTTACCTTTTTCTTTTTTCTCTGGCTTATTTCTCTTTTGCCCTTATAAATCTTTACTGGACGACGCTGATTAGTAGTTTCCTGGCAGGGGTTTCTTTAAGTGGAATCTGGATATCCGGTTACACTTACATTCATCGTGTGGTTGACGATGAGGAAAGAGGCCGGGTTTTCGCAGCTTTAGAAGTCGTAATTCGCGTGTCTCTTATTCTTTCTCTTGTTTTATCCGGTGTTTTAGCTGATTTAATTGGTAATCGCCAGGAAAGAATGTTTGGTTATTTAATTAAGTTTAACGGTTCTCAGATAGTAATGGCTCTGGGCGCCTTCCTTATCTTTTTTGCTTCTTTAAATACCTGGCGTAAAATCCTCAGGGAGGAAAAGTGAAAAAAATTGTTACCCCCCTTCATTCTGAACTGGTCGAGAGTCTGCTGGCTGGAGAAGAAGTATGGTTATCGGGAGAGGTTTTTACCATGCGGGACCGCACTCATACTTTACTTTACGAACTTGTTAAAAGAGGGGAAAAAGCACCTTTTGAGCTTCAGGGAGCAGTTATTTTTTATGCCGGTCCAATTTTTAGCCCCGATGGCCAGTCCATTAAAGCTATTGGTCCGACAACCAGCAAAAGGATGGACATTTTTACTCCCTTTTTTTTGAGGGCCGGGGCTAAAGGGATGATTGG
>DAIRCJ010000003.1:0-45841 GCA_036796755.1 Candidatus Geothermocultoraceae bacterium
AACACCGCCTGAAAAAAAACCACTTTTAGAAAAGCTTATCCAGGAACAGAACCAGCCCCTCTCTGAAGCTGGGCCCGGAATATTAGCCGAAAAAGAAGGTTATTTCACCGGAGCCCATGCCATCAATCCTTTAAACAATCAGGAAGTTCCGATCTGGGTAGCTAACTATGTGCTGATGGAGTATGGAACTGGAGCCATAATGGCTGTGCCGGCTCACGATGAAAGAGACTACGAATTCGCCGTTAAATACAGCTTGCCCATTATTGAAGTCATCAAGCCTTTAGAAGGTCCAGGGGTTTTTGAATTACAAAAAGCTTACGAGGGAGAAGGGATTATGGTTAATTCAGGGCCTTTTGACGGCCTGCCAAGCAAAGAGGGAATTAAAAAAGTTACCGCTTACTTAGAAGAAAAAGGCATAGGCCGCTATGCTGTAAACTATAAACTGCGAGACTGGTTAATTTCCCGCCAGCGTTACTGGGGAAATCCCATACCCATTGTCTACTGCGAAAACTGTGGAATAGTTCCCCTCCCAGAAAATCAACTTCCAGTTTACTTACCTGATAAAGTAGAGTTCAAATCTCAGAGTGGCAACCCTCTAGCCAATGTTCCCGAATTTGTTAACACTAACTGTCCAGAATGCGGAGGCAGGGCAAAAAGAGAAACCGATACTATGGATACTTTTACCTGCTCCTCCTGGTATTTCTTCCGCTATACCAGCCCGGATGAAGACAAAGCCATTTTCGACAAAGAAAAAGCTTCTTACTGGATGCCAGTTGATCAGTATATTGGAGGAATTGAACATGCTGTCCTTCACCTCCTTTATGCCCGATTTTTTACCAAAGTCTTCCGCGATCTGGGACTCACCCAGGTTGACGAACCCTTTACCAACCTTCTCACCCAGGGAATGGTCATCAAAGACGGGGCTAAAATGAGCAAGTCCAAGGGGAATGTGGTTGACCCTGCCTACATTATCAACCAGTATGGAGCCGATACCACCCGCCTCTTTATTCTTTTTGCCTCACCCCCTGAAAAGGACCTGGAATGGAGCGACCAAGGAATAGAAGGGGTACACCGCTTTTTAAAAAGAGTCTGGAGACTGATGGAAGAAAATCAAAAAAGTCTTAGCCTGGCTTCCTCAACCGAAACTGACATTTTAGATCGGAAACTCCAGCAAAAAGTCCAGGCAACTATTAAAAAAGTCACTGACGATATCGAAGAAAGCTTTAGCTTTAATACCGCCATTGCTGCCCTGATGGAACTGGTCAACGAGTTTTTTGAATACAACGAGAAGAAGCCTCCCGAGAAAAGAAATCCCAAGTTAATCAGGGAAGCCAGCGAAAATCTTCTTTTACTTCTCTCCCCTTTCGTTCCTCACCTGGCTGAAGAGCTCTGGGAAAAAATGGGGCATTCGGAAAGCATTCACCGCCAAAAGTGGCCAACTTACAACCCCGAGCTTCTCAAAAAAGATGAAGTTGAAATCGCTGTTCAGGTCAGCGGAAAGCTCCGCCAGAGAATTACTATTCCGGTAAACCTTACAGCTGAAGAAGTTGAGAAGATAGCTTTAGGTGACAGCCGGATTCAGAAGTTTATTGAGAACAAAGAAATAGTAAAAATCATCTATGTGCCCCAAAAACTGGTTAACATAGTAGTGAAGTAAACCACGCTACTTACTGAGCTTCTTTTTCGGTTTTTACTGCCACCAGAAAAATATTGGGTCTCAGCTTGTTTCTTCGAGTATAACCAGCTTTCTTAATCCTCAAACCACCTTTTTCTACTGTCTTTACCAGTTCTTTTAAAGTAAAAGCATGAACATAGCGAAAGACCTTGCTCCTTCCCCGCTTCCAGGGAATAAAGGCATCCCGAAAGTCAATCTTAAAACCTGGTAAAAAATCGGCAAAGAAAGAGCGGAGAAGATACAGAAAGTATTTTGGCTGCCAGAGATTCCAGACGGTAAAGATAGCCAGGCCCCCCGATTTTAAAACCCTTTTTATCTCCTTAACTGCCTGGATACGGAACTCTTGAGAGGGCAGATGATGTAAAAGAGCAATAGCGAAAACTTTATCAAAACTATTATCAGGAAAAGGCAAGTTCAAAACATCGCCGCACAGAAATTTTACTCCTTTTCTTCCGCCGTATTTTTCCCTGGCCAGCTCAATAAGTATTGAAGAAGAATCAATCCCTACATACTCTACTTCCCGCCAGATACCTTCAAGTAAGCGTCCATTTCCGCAGCCGGCATCTAAAATTCTATCTCCCTCCTCAACCAGATCCATCAGAAAAGTCAAGTCGGGCCAGAAACGCTGACGCGTCTCCGAAAAGAAAGGAGCAATCTCCTCAAAGTCTTGCTTGACTTTAGCCAGTAACTGAAGCGCTCGCTCTTTTCTCACGCCCTAATTTTAACCGAAAATTAGCCCTTTTTTAGTAATTGAGTTTTTCTCTTCCCCAAGCTTCGGGTTAAAATTATAATATGCCAGCTTTAAAATCAGAAATTGCTGAAGAAATTGTTTTTGAAGCTATAAAAAAGAAAATAAACTCCAAAAAAGAACTTTTACAGGTAGAAAGGGAGACTTTAAAAAAGTATGGTCTCCCTTTGCCCAAAGGTCCTGACCTTTTCCAGGCCTACCAGAAGCTTTTAAGTTCAGGAGCTATTAAAAGATCGCCCGAGCTGGAAAAAGTATTAAAATTCAATCCTGTAAGGAGTTTATCGGGAGTTACCACCATTTCTGTTCTCACTCCCGGTCTATCCTGTAAAAACACCTGTCTTTACTGCCCGACTGAAGAAGAAATGCCAAAAAGTTACTTTTCCACTGAACCTGCAGTTCGAAGAGCCATCCTCTGCAATTTTGACCCCTACCAGCAAGTTAAAACCCGCCTCCAATCACTGAGAGTTAACGGTCATCCAACCGACAAAATTGAGCTTATAATTTTAGGGGGCACTTTCTCTCACCAGCCTCTAACTGAAAGAGAGAAGTTTATTAAAGAAGCCCTGGACGGATTAAACGACTTTAAGTCAGAAAGCCTTTTAGAAGCCCAAAAAATAAACGAAACAGCCCACTCTCGTTGCGTTGGCTTAACCATTGAAACCCGACCGGATAGCATTAACACGGGAGAGATTAAAAACCTCAGGAGGCTCGGGGTCACCCGGGTAGAGCTTGGGGTTCAAACCATCTACGATGATGTTTTAAGAATGATAAAAAGAGGCCATCTTGTTGACAAAACCATCGAGGCCACTTTTCAACTTAAAGAAGCCGGGTTCAAAGTTGGCTATCACCTGATGCCTGGGCTCCCCGGAAGCAACTTTCAAAGGGACCTGGAAATGTTTGAAAAGGTTTTTTCCTTTCCCGAGTTCAAGCCTGACTACTTAAAAATCTACCCCTGCGTGGTAGTGGAAAAGTCCGAGCTTTATGACTGGTGGAAAAAAGGAGATTACTCCCCTGTCAGTCAGGAAGAAATGATAGAACTGTTGATAGAAATCAAAAAGTTAGTTCCTTATTATGTGCGAATTTCCCGTCTTTTCCGGGATATTCCTTCCTTTCAAATTAAAGCCGGAGTAAACCTTTCCAACCTTCGTCAGTTAGTCCAGACTGAATTATCAAGAAGAGGACTGCGGTGTAACTGCATTCGCTGCCGGGAGCCCCGGGAAAAGATAATCTCCCATCTTGAGCTTTTCCGCCAGGAATACCAGGCTTCCCAAGGAAAAGAAGTTTTCTTAAGCTTTGAGGATCCTGAACGTCGCTACTTAGCAGCCTTTTTGAGACTTCGCCGACCCGCCTATCTTGAGGGCAAAGTTAAACCTCTTTTTAATTCCCTTGCCGGAGCTGCAGTTGTTCGCGAGCTCCACACCTATGGAGAAGCTCTCCCCATCGGAAAAAGAAAAGAGGCTCACCAGCATCAGGGTCTGGGCAAACAACTTCTCTCTAAAGCCGAAGAGATTGTGAGTCAAGAGTGGAACCTTAAAAAAATAGCGGTCATCTCTGGAGTCGGAGCTCGGGAATACTATCGCCAACTAGGCTACCGTTTAGAAGAAACTTATATGGTTAAACCGCTCTAAAATCTCTTTACCCTTCCAATTCTAAAAAAACATTCTGGCTCAAGCTTTACTTTCAAGAACTAAATCCAGGTTTTCTTTGAACTCAATTAAATTTCGGAAAAGCCAGTCTGGATTTTCTCTCAGGAGTTCTTCTCTCTTAATGCCTCCAGTTAGCAGAGCCACGACCTTAATATTCCCCCTTCTAGCTGCCTGAATATCCCAGATGCTATCACCAACAGCTATAACCTCTCCACTATTTAAGCCAATCTTTTCTGCCGCCTTGAAGAAAACCTCCGGATGAGGCTTGTGACAGGTAACCTCTTCAACAGTAGTATAAGCCTGAACATAATCTTTTAGATTAAAGCGGTCTAAATAATGCTCAACAAACTGATTTTTCGTTGAGGTTGCCAGAGCAATTAAAAGAGAGCGCGATTTGATTTCCTGAAAAAGCTCCTTTAAGCCAGGAAAAGGCTGGACTTTTTTTATCATTTGTTCAAAGTTTCGAGTATGGGCCTCAATAACCCTTAACTTCTCTTCTTTTGATGTCTTCTCGCCTAAAACTTCATTGACAATCTGCCAAGCTCCCTTACCTATCAATTTTCGTATTAAATCGGCCTCTACCCTCACTCCCGCCTCAGCAAAAGCTTTCTGCCAGCAGCGAGTATGATAGCCATTGCTATCAACCAGCGTTCCATCGACATCAAAAACCAAGCCCTTAATCATCAGTTTGGCTTCCTTTCTTCTTTTCTTTCCCGAGTTTCTATTTTCTCTCCCAGGCTTCGAATAAACAAAAGATTTCTCAAGTCGTCGTTTAAACTCATTTTGGGAGTTTCCAGAATGCAGGGTATATCAGCCAACCGCGGCTCGCTTACCAGATAGAAGAAACCGGACTTCCCAATCCTGCCCTTTCCCAAATCAGCATGCTTATCTCGACCCGAACCAAGAGGATAATAAGAATCATTAGCGTGAATTAGCTTCAAATAATTTAAACCCTGGTTCTCCTCCAACTCAGTGAGAACTTTTTCCCAGCCTGCCGCTGACGACAGATCATAGCCAGCGGCAAAAGCATGGGCAGTATCCAAACAAATCCCCAGACGAGAAGAGTAGCCGCTTTCCCTTATTATCTCTATAAGACTAACCAGAGAGTGACTGTAAGATTCTTTTTGAGCCATATTTTCCAGAAGCAAAAGAGGTGACTCATTCGCCGTCCGAGAAAAAATAAAATCCAAACTTTCCAGTAAAAACTTCTTGTAAGCCCGGTGGGAAAGAGAAAAGTTGCTGCCAGGATGAAAAACCAGAAAACTGGCTCCCAGGACCTTCCCTGCTTTCAAGTGCTCAACCAGCGAAAGCGCTGACTTTAAGCGAAGAGAAAAGTTGCTCGAAACAACATTTACAAGATAAGGAGCGTGGATAACTAAAGGGGCAATCCTTTCTTTTTTTAAGCGGTGCCTGAAAGCAGATATTTCTTCCGCTTTAAAAACAGAAGCTGTCCAGCTTCGGGGAGATTGAATAAAGATCTGAATTGTTTCGCATTCCCTTTTTCGAGCTTCTTCAATCACTGCCAATAAGCCGCGAGATATGGAAAGATGAACGCCAAACCTCAAAAAAGCCTCACATCTTTTGGGGTGCTTCAATGCCTAACAAGCGCAGGGTTTCACTTAAAACAATCTTGGTTGCCTGAGAGAGCAAAAGACGAGCTTCCTCCACCCCTTTTTCCGCCCCAATTACCCGACACTCGGTATAAAAAACATGAAAGAGAGAGGCAAGTTCCAGAGCGTAATTAGTTAAGCGAAAAGGCGCCCGGGTTCGAGTGGCAATTTCAACTACATAAGGAAAGAGAAAAAGCTTTTTAGCCAGGTTTATCTCTTCCCTCTCTTTAAGATTAGCCAGGCTATCCAGAGAAAGAGAATTTAAGTCCAGGCCCTTCTCCCTGGCCTTGCGGAAAAGGGAAGCCAGGCGAGCATGAGCATATTGAATATAAAAAACCGGGTTTTCACTGGACTCAGCCTTCGCCAGTTCAATATCAAAATCTAAAGGAGCATTGGTATCACGAGAGGCAAAATAGTAGCGAATAACATCCGGACCTACCTCTTCCATCAGCTCCTCCAGAGTGACCATCTCCCCGGTTCTTTTTGACATTCTTACTGGCTGACCACCCCGAAAAAGATTCACCAGTTGACCTATGATTACCTCAAGAAAATCGTCTTCATAGCCCAGGGCTTTCATAGCTGCTTTCATCCGGGAAACATAACCATGGTGGTCAGCTCCCCAGATATCAATGACTTTTTTAAAGCCCCGTTCCCTTTTGTTGATGTGATAAGCGATATCAGCCGCAAAGTAAGTCGGTTCGCCCGTTTCTCTAATCAAAACCCGGTCTTTATCATCGCCAAGCTCAGTGGTTTTAAGCCAGACTGCACCATCTTTTTCGTAAACATAGCCTTTGCTTTTCAAAAGCTCAATCGCTTCTTCAATTTTGTTCTCCTCATAGAGGCTTTTCTCTTTAAACCAGACATCAAACTTTACCCCAAGCTTAAGCAAGGTTTCTTTGAGATGAACCAGAACCTGCTCATAAGCCAGTTCTTTAAAAACTTTTTCCCTTTCCTCCTTCTTCCAGTCAGAAAATTTATCTCCATAGCGGCTAATAATTTCTCGAGCAATCTCATAAATATACTGACCTCGATAACCATCCTCAGGAAACTCTGCTTCCTTTCCTAAAATCTCCTGATAACGAGCGCTTACCGAGCGAGCAAAGACCTCCATTTGAGTTCCGGCGTCGTTAATATAAAACTCTCTTGACACCTGATAACCTGATTTCTCTAAAAGATTGGCCAGAGAGTCTCCCACGGCTGCCCAGCGACCATGTCCTAAATGTAAAGGTCCCACCGGGTTAGCGCTAACAAACTCTACCTGAACTTTTTCTCCTTGCCCCCAGCTTTGCTGACCATAATCCTTTCCCCGGCTGAGAATTTCCTTCAGTTCCTGGACAATATAGGTAGGGGAAAGAAAAAAGTTTATAAAGCCGGCTCCAGCTACTTCTACTTTTTCCACCAGAGGAGAAGCTGGCATTTCCTCCACAATTATCCCGGCTACCTCTACAGGCTTTTTCTTTTCTTCCCGAGCCAGAAGAAAGGCAATGTTAGTTGCCCAGTCGCCGAAATCAGAGCGGGGAACTTCAATAGAAAAAGAGGGCAAAGATTTAAAAACTAAGCGGCCTTTATCTCTGGCTTTCTGGCAACCTTCAGTAATTATCTCTTCAAGCAGATTAACTATCAACTGGGGACCTCAAAAGCGATACTCAGTTTTTTCTCCCAGAACGACTTCAACAGTAATTTCCTTGCTTTCCCTCAACACCTTTAGCTTTACCCTCTCGCCAACCTTATGTCTCCGGGTCTCAGCTATCAAATCATCCATACTGGCAATTTCCTTTTCATTAAAAGAAACTATGATATCGCCGGCTCTTAATCCAGCCTTCTCAGCCGGGGTACCTGGAAGAACGCTTCCCACTAAAGCCCCCCGGCTTACTTTCAAGCCTTTTTCTTGCGCCACCTCAGGAGTGACTGAAACCCCGTTTATACCTAAAAATGGGTGCTGAACCTTTTTTTGAGCAATCAGCTGCTCGGCAACGTCCAGAGCCGTATCAATGGGAATGGCAAAACCTATACCCTGATAACCTTCAGTGCGAGAATAAATAAGAGTGTTAATGCCAATAACTTGACCTTTTGAGTTAAGAAGAGCCCCACCACTGTTGCCAGGGTTTATAGCCGCATCAGTCTGGATTAAATTAACAAAAGTAATCGTTCCTCCCTCTTCGCTTTCAGTGGTAACTGTCCGGTTAAGAGCGCTAATCACTCCAGAGGTAACGGTGTAGTCAAAACCAAAAGGGCTACCAATAGCCACAACCAGCTCGCCAACTTCTAAACCCTTAGAAGTGCCAATCTCAGCTGTCGCAAGATTCTTTTTTTCCACTTTAACCACAGCAATGTCGCTCTCTACATCTCTACCAATAACTTTCCCTCTAACCGCTTCCCCATTATAAAAAGTTACCCAGATATTGGCGGCTCCCGAAACCACATGGTTATTAGTTAAAATATAGCCGTCAGAACGAAACACAACTCCTGAACCAACTCCTCTGACCAGCCTGCGGGTCTCAAAAAAGGGAGCAAAAAAGTCCGGTTCATAAGCTACTTTTTCCACTTTAATACTAACCACAGCCGGCCGGGCTTTCTGAGCAATTGCTACCACCGGATTGCTATCTTTATAACTTAAAACAATTTTCTGCCTTACGGGAAAATTCAGGGGTTTCCCTAAAAATCTCCCGGTTTTACTTATCCTTGAGTACAAAGAAAAACCCAGAGACCCCACTATTAAAAGAGTAATCAGAGTACTGATTAAAGTGGTCAGCAAAACTATTTTCCAGACCGGTTTCTCTTTGGAAACCTTCTCCGTCAAAACTTCGTCTCTCTCTTCCATTAATAACCACCTCTGAACAAAATTATTTTAACAAAGAAGCTGAAAAAAAGCTGAAAAAGAAAGAATTTTTCAAAACCAGGAGGAAAATTTAGCTCAAGCCCACCAGAGCCAGAAGAGCATTTTGTATAAAAGGTGTTACCAAAAGAGCAAAAACTATAAAGTAAAGAGAACCAACCAACCAGGCAGAGGGTTCTTTCAGGACCCTTCCCCTTTCCTCAAAATACATAGCTTTTATAACTCTTAAATAATAACCAAAGGAAAGCACGGAGTTCACCAGACCAATTATAGCCAGAAGAAGCTGGTTGTTTTGAACAGCAGTCTGGAAAAGATAAAGCTTTCCAAAGAAACCAGCCAGTGGGGGCATCCCACCCAAAGAAAGCAGGCAAACCGTAAGGCTTAAAGCTAAAAAGGGAGAGGAGCGATGAAGCCCTTCAAACTTCTTCAAGCTGGCATCTTCCGAACCGCAAACTGCTGAAATAACTAAAAACACCCCGAGATTGGCTAAGGTATAAACAAAAAGATAAAAGAAAACAGCCGAGGTTGGAAACTGAGCTCCCCCAGTGAAACCCACCAAAGGAATTAAGAGATAGCCAGCGTGAACCACGCCGGAATAAGCCATCATTCTCAATAAGTTTTCCTGAGTTAAAGCGGCCAGGTTGCCAAAAGTCATGGAAATAACAGCAAAAACAAAGAAAAGGTTCATTAAGGGAAAGCCCAGAGTTGAGGAAAAAGCAAAAACAACTCTCAGAATAGCCACTATGGCTGCGAGCTTAGAAACCGTTGCCAGAAAACCGGCTACCTGAGGAAGAGAAGACTGGTAGGTATCGGGTGCCCAGAAATGAAATGGAAAAACCGTGGCCTTAAACGAGAGGCCAGCAATAAAAAATACAAACCCCAGAAAAAGGACGACCGAAAGAGAGGGCGTTTGGGGGAAAAACTGGCCAATTGAAAGGTAAGAAAAGCCAAAGAGCATAAGACCGAGAAAAACCAGTCCCATAACCAGATACTTAAAGGTACCTTCCAAGGCCAGGCGGTTTTCACCGAAAGCCACCAAGGAGTAAGTCGGAATAGTCATCAGCTCAAGAGCCAGAACAATCAGAATTAGCTGATTAACGCTTAAAAGGAAAGAAGCACCAACCAGAGAAAAAAGAAGAAGGGAATAAAAAAGCGACTCTTTTTTAAGGTTCCGGAATTCATCAAGAGATGAAAGAACAAGCAACAAAGCCAGCAAATAAATAAAAAACCTTCCAGCTACAGCAAAGCGATCGACAGCTAAGCCCCGCTGGAAAAACAAGCCGGTTTTCGGCAAAAAAGAATTAAGGAACAAAGCAGCTAAAAGAGCCAAAACCGTTAAAGTTCCGGCCCAGGCAAAACGCCGATTGCTGATAAAAAGAACAGCCACTGCCGCCGCAATCAAAACAATCTCCGGTAAAATAGCCAAAAAATCCTGGCTCATTTCAAAGCCCCCTTCTGAATTAAAGCACTAATCGTTTGCGTGGCAAGGTTAAAAACAAAAGCAGGGAAAACACCCAGAGCTAAGGTCGCCAGAATTAAAGGGAAGACAGCCAGTCTTTCGCTCAAGGAAAGGTCGGTTAAAACAAGTTCGCTCTCTTTTCTTTCCCCGTATAGAACTTTTTCAACCAGCCGGAGAAAAACCAGAGCATCAAAGAGAAGTCCGATTATCCCGAGGCTCAGAAACCAGCCAAAACTCTTCCAGGCTCCCAGAAAAACGGCAAACTCGCCGACGAAATTTGCCAGGCCAGGTAAACCCAGAGAGGCAAAAGAACCAAGAATCAAAGAGCCCGAGATAAGGGGAAGATAAGAGGCAAGTCCTCCCAGTCTATCAAGGTCGCGGGTGTGAAAGCGATGATAAATCAAGCCAACCATCAAAAAGAGAAGAGGTGTAACCACCCCATGGGCCAACATCTGGAAGAGGGCTCCCATAACCCCCCAGAAATTTTGAGAAGCAATTCCAATTACTGCCACCCCCATATGACTGACGCTGGTGTAAGCCACTATTTTTTTAATATCATTCTGGCTTAAAGCCATTATCCCTCCGTAAATTAAACCAGCCAGGCCAAGGTAAAAAAGGAAAGCAGCCTTTCCATGATAGGTTGTCCCCAGAAAGGGCAGGAGAAATCTCATAAAACCATAAACCCCCATTTTCAAAAGAACACCAGCTAACATCATACTTCCAGGAGTTGGCGCCTCTACGTGAGCATCAGGAAGCCAGGTATGAAAGGGAAAAACCGGTATCTTCACTGCCAGACCAAGAAAGAAAAGCCAGAAAGTGAAAGCCGGAAGAAAACTTCTCCAGGTTTCAAAGGAGAAAGTTCCGGAATAGAAATAGCCAATCAGGCCAGCCAGCAAAAGAAAAACGCTTCCGGCTAAGGTATAAAAGAAAAACTTATTAGCGGCATAGCGACGGTTCTCGCCACCCCAGATTCCAATTATAAAATACATCGGAATTAACACCGCTTCCCAGAAAAGATAGAAGAGAACAAAGTCAAAAGCCAGGAAGACTCCGATTAAAGAAGCTTCCAGCAAAAGAAGGAAAAAGTAGTAAAGCTGCTCTCGCTTTTTAATCTCCCAGGAAGCCCAGACCGAAAGCAAAGAGAGAAAAGTGGTTAAAAGAAGCAGAGAATAACTCAAGCCGTCAAGGCGAAGGTAATAACTGATGTTAACAGCTTTTATCCATTTGACATTCTGGGTAAAAACTCCGAGATTCTCAAGGTAGCCAAGAGGCAGCAGGGAGAGAATAAAAGTAACTACTGAAGTCAGGATAGCAGTTCTTCGAGCCGTTTTTCGATCCGGCATCGCCAGAACTACCAAACCCCCAATTAGAGGGGTCAACCAGAGAAAAGTTAGTAAGCTCACCTTACCTTCACCTCGTTACCTCAACCACCAGATAATTATTAAAAGAATTAAGCCGGAAAAAGATAGACCAAGATAAAACTGAATGTAGCCTTGCTGCCAGCGCCGAACATTCAAACTAAAGTAATCAGCCAGCCAGGCAACTCCATTTACTATTCCATCGATAACCCAATTTTCAACACTTAAAAACAGAGCTCTTAAGTAAGGAGCGGGCTTTAAAAACACCAGACGGTAAAGGTCCTCAATATAAAGACGGCGGCTCAAAGCTACCCCAAAAAAGCTCCTCTCAAACTTTTCCTTCCACTGATAGCGGTAAAAAAGCCAGGCCAGAGCACAGCCTAAAATCAACATCAAGGTAGAAAGTCCAGGAATTAAAAAACCAGCATGGCTTTCTTTCTCTATTACCAGAGATTTGAGCATCTGTTGAAGTCCGCCGAGGAAAGCGCCAGAAAAGATTGCCAGTAAAGCCAGGGTTAATTGAGAAACCTGAGTTAAAAAGGGCATCTCATGCAGGTCTTTCTTGGGCGAACCCAGAAAAACCTGGAAAAAGACCTTAAATACATAAAAAGAAGTGAGAAAAGCGGTAAAAACAGAAAGTCCAAGAAGCCAGTAATCTCCGTTTTCCCAGACTGACAAAAGGATTTCGTCTTTACTCCAGAAGCCACTAAAGGGAAAGAGACCAACCAGGGAAAGAGCACCTGCTAAAAAGGCGAAAGTGGTGTAGGGGAGCTTGTAGAAAGCCCCACTCATCTCATCAATGTCCTGAGCGTGGAAGGCGTGAATTAAAGAGCCAGCACAGAGAAAAAGAAGAGCTTTAAAGAAGGCATGGGTGAAAAAGTGGAAAAAAGAAGCAAAGAGAGCCCCTACCCCCAGAGCCAGCATCATATAACCAAGCTGACTGATAGTCGAAAAAGCCAGAACTCTTTTGAGATTCTTCTCGCCTAAAGCCAAAAGTGCTCCCAGTAAAGCAGAGATGACTCCTACCCAGGCAACTACCGTCAGGGAAAGAGGAGAGCGGGAAAAAAGAGGATAAGAGCGAGCCACTAAAATGACACCAGCCGCTACCATGGTCGCCGAATGAAGAAGGGCCGAAACCGGAGTTGGACCCTCCATAGCGTCCGGCAACCAGATAAAAAGAGGAAACTGAGCGCTTTTACCTATAGCTCCAACAAAAAGAAGAAGTGTCACCAGCGTCAGAAAAGCGGCCGGGTAAGTTCGAGAAAATAGCTGATTAAAGCTTAAGGTTCCGGCCAGGGACCACAAAAGCAAAAGCGCCAAAAAGAAGCCCATATCGCCTAAACGAGTAACGAAAAAGGCTTTTTTGGCCGCTTTGGCTGCCGCTTCTCTCTCAAACCAGAAACCAATCAAAAGATAGGAGCAAAAACCAACCAGTTCCCACATCACATACATCTGGAAATACCCCTGGGAAAGAACCAGGCCAAGCATGGAAAAGGAAAAAAGAGACAAATAAGCAAAGAAGCGGCTGTAACGCGTCTCTCCTTTCATATAGTTTACCGAGTAAAGTTCGATGAAAAAGACCAGCAAAGAAACGGTAAAAGCAGCAACAGCTGACAACCCGTCAAGCAAATAGCCAACCCTCAAACCCTGACTGCCCACCGCCAGCCAGTTAAAGGTGACTTCGTAGCGCCCGGTTTTCAAAAAAGCCAGAATAAGAAAGAGAGAGGAAAGCAAAGAAATCAAAGAAGCCAGCAGAGCTACATTGTGAGCTTTCTTAATTCTTCGACCAAAAAGAATCAAAACCAAAAAAGAAACCAGAGGAGAGAGAAGAATTAAGTAAAGAGCCAGATTGGTTCGAAAAATAACTTCCTGAGCTGTTTTTCCTACCAGACCCATCTCATCCCCTCAAACTGGAAAATAAATTAATATCATTGCTTTTAAAAGCCCGAAAAAGAGAAAGCGCCAGAGCCAGCCCAACAGCAGCTTCTGCTGCCGCCAGAGCAATTATCACCAAAACCGAAACCTGAGAAATTAAAGAAGGCAAAACACCAAACCGAGCCAGAGCCAGAAGGTTTAAGTTAGCCGAGTTCAAAATTAACTCCAGAGAAATCAAAATCCCGATCAGGCTTTTTCGAGCCATCACTCCAAAAACTCCCAGAGAAAAAAGAAGCGAACTTAATATCAGATAATGAAAAAGGCTCACTTTTCCTCACCTTCTTTACCTTCCCTCTTTAATACAGCAAAAGCTGAAACAAAAGAAACCAGCAAAACCAGACCCACAAGCTCAAAAGCCAGAAGATAGTTCTCTACTAAAGCCGAACCGAGGTCAGCCGCTGACAAACTTTGATAAGTAAAATAGGTAAGAAAAACTGCCCTAGATAAGATAAAAATCATTAAAGCCAGGAAAAGCAAGAAGAAAACCAAGGGAAAAACAACTGAGTTTGGCGACTCCTCCGAGCGGGGCAGAATCATTAAGGAGAACAAAAACAAACTCACAATTCCTCCAACATAAACTAGAATCTGAACCAAAGCCGGAATTTCCGCCAGTAATAGGAAGTAAAGAACACTAGAGGAAAAGAAAAACAAGCCCAAGGCTAAAACTGCTTTAAAAATGTTCTTAAGTTTCACGGCCAGAAGCGCACTTACAACTGAGAGTAAAGCAAAAAAGTAAAATAAAAATGGGTTCAACTGTCCTGATGTCATTCCTTAACCTTCCTGAAAAGTTCTTTTTTGCCCAAAATGAAATCTCTGGTATCTTCAGCTGTCTTCTCAAACTCTTTAGTTAGTTTAATAGCTTTGGTCGGACACTGCTCTTCACAAAAACCGCAGTAAATACAGATTGAAAGGTCAACCTCATATTCTTTAGCTCCCCATTCTTCTTTCCGCTCCACCTTGATAGCCAGAGCAGGGCAGCTGCGAGCACAAAAAGAACAGCCAGTGCAGTTGCCGCTCAAACATTGAAGGCAACGATAAGCTTCCCGCCTAGCCTCTTCATCGCTGAAACCTAACTCAATCTGGTTAAAGTTATTCTTTCGTTTTTCCGGAGCCAAAACCGGCATCTCCGGTCTCAAGCGCTCTTTATCAAACCATCCTTTGGGTAAGGGCTGATAATCAGGGTATTCAACTAAATGAAACTTTGGTCGCCCCTTAAGCAAGTCTTTTTTCTGTAAAAATCGGTCAATTGAGATAGCTGCCTCATGGGCATGACCAATTGAACCAATGCAGGTTGCCGGGCCAGTAACAATCTCTCCGCAGGCGAAAACATCCTGAACATTAGTCTGGAGGGTTGATGGGTCGATCTTTAATCGGCCTCTTTCATCCACCTCAACTTCTGTTCCTTTCAAAAAGGAAAGGTCACCAGCCTGGCCAATAGAAAAAATCACTGTATCGCCAGAGATCACATTGGTAACAGTTTCGCAAAACTGAGGATTAAACCTACCCTGCTCATCAAAAACAGCCGTACACTGAATAACCTCCAGCCCTTTAATTTTCCCCTTTTCGGAAACAATAGCCTTGGGACCCCAGGAACAGTTAATCTCTACACCTTCTTCCAGGGCCTCTTCAATTTCCCAGGGAAAAGCAGGCATTTCTTCAAATTTTTCCAGACAAACCATCTTCACTTTTTCAGCCCCCAGCCGCACAGCACAGCGAGCCACATCAACAGCCACATTACCTCCACCAATAACCACAATTTCCTTCCCAATTTCCGGCTTTTCCCCCGAGTTCACCGCTCGCAAAAAGGGAACAGCTGATAAGACATTAGGCAAATCGTGCCCGGGTATAGGAAGTATCCGGCCAGCCTGTAAGCCAACTGCCAGCAAAAAGGCTTTATAACCCTTCTTTCTTAGCTCAGGAAAGCTCACATCCTTGCCAAACTCCACGCCGGTAACTATCTCTACCCCGTCTTTCTCTATCTCTTCAATTTCAGCTAAAAGTACATCTTCAGGAAGCCTGTACATTGGAACACCGTACATCAACATCCCGCCAGGAAGTTTTGACTTCTCAAAAACGGTTGCCCGGTAGCCCCGCCGCACCAGCTCAAGAGCGGCGGTAAGGCCAGCCGGACCGGCGCCAATAACTGCCACCTTTTCCCCATTCGGAGGGTTCTTTTTCTTCCGCTTCTTCTTGACCACTGGCAGAGCTTTATCTGCCAGATACCTTTTGAGCGAGCGAATAGCGATAGCCTCGTCATAATAACCCCGGCGACACTTGGTTTCGCAGGGGTGATGACAAATTCTCCCCAGGGCTGCCGGAAATGGAGCTCTTTCCCGAACTAACTCCCAGGCTTCAACAAACTTTCCTTCCATAATCAGCCGATTGTAACCCCGCGGGTCAACATGAGCCGGACAAGTATTCTGGCAGGGTGGAATTTCCGGTAAGGCTTCAGCTTGCTGAGTTTCGCCGTACATTCCTTTAAGACTGTAAAATCCTCGATAACCCTCGGAAATCTCTTGCCTTTCCTGAGGATAAAAAAGAGTTACTGGCTTTTTCAAAAGATAACTTCCGGTAATTTTCAAACCGGCTGCCAGAGCTTTAACATTCTTTACCACACTCATTTAAAGAACACTCCTTACCAGCAATAAAGCCCAGAGAAAATTAACCAGCGCCAGTGGCAGCAAAACTTTCCAGGAAAACTCCATCATCTGGTCAGGTCGATAACGAGGATAGGTCCAGCGGAACCAGAAATAAAGAAAACCAAAAAGAGAAACCTCCAGTAAAAGCCAGAGCCAACCAGGCAAAAATGGCCAGCGATAGCCCCCCAGAAAAAGAAGAGAAGTTAAGAAAGCCGAAACAATAAAGTGAGTATACTCACCCATCATAAAAAGACCCCAGCGAATCCCACCATACTCGGTGTGAAAGCCGGTTACCAGTTCAGACTCAGCCTCTCCTACATCAAAGGGGATACGATTCATTTCAATCAAAGAAGAAATCAAGAAAACTATAAAACCCAAAGGTAAAAGAATTAAGAAAGGAACTTTCTGGGCCTCAACTATTTGTTTTAGAGAAAGAGAGCCTGCCACTATCACCACTGAAAGCAAACTTAAAGCTCGCGGCAGCTCATAACTTAAAAGTTGAAGAGCTGACCTTATAGCTCCGGTTAAAGCATACTTGTTATTTGAACCATAACCCGCCATAAGAGGCCCAAAAACCGCTATTGAAGGGATAGCTAAAAGATAAAGCAAGCCTAGGCTCCAGTCCAGCGCCACCCATTGAGAGGAAAAAGGAATAACCAGAAAAGCCATAAAAGCTGGGATCATAGCCATTAAAGGCGCAAGCTGATAAATCAACCAGTCCGCCTTTTCGGGAACCAGATAGCCTTTAGACAAAAGCTTAATCATATCAGCAATTGGCTGAAGAACTCCGTGCCAGCCGGTGTGATAAAATCCTACCCGATGTTGAAAATGAGAGGCCAGCTTAATCTCTAAATACTCCAGAACAATAATCAACCCGGCAACCCCCATAAATATCCCGGCTGCCCAAGCAGCCGTTTTAGCTATAAAAAACCAGACGCTCATCGATCTACCTCGCCAAAAACCGGGTCTAAACTTCCTAAAATCACCGGCAGATCAGCTAACTGACTACCGGTCAGTAAATAAGGGAGAAGAGCTAAATTAGCATAAGCTGGACTCCTCACCTTAAGACGGTAAGGCTTGTAGCTACCATCACTAACGATAAAGTAACCAAGCTCGCCTTTGGTTCCTTCCACTGCTGCGTAAACCTCGCCTGGGGGTGGAGAAAGGTAGCGGGGAACTGGGGTTTGAAAGCTCCCTTCAGGCAAACCGTCAAGCGCCTGACCAATTATCTTTGCGCTCTGCCTCATCTCTTCCAGCCTCACCCAAAGACGGTCCCAGCAATCACCTTTTTTGCCAGTGGGAACAAGAAATTCAAACTCGTTATAAACCGAATAGCCTTCAACCTTTCTTAAGTCACGAGCCACTCCGCTTCCTCGCAAAACCGGTCCGCTGGCACCAGCCTCCAGAGCTACCTCGGCAGGCAAAATCCCAATCCCTTTTGTTCTCTTCAAAAAAATCGGATTCTCAAAAAGCAAGTCGTAATACTCGTCAAGCTTCTGAGAAAAATCCTTCAAAAACTGGCGCGTCCCTTTCTCAAACTCAGGATTAATATCCCGGCTTACTCCTCCAAAGCGAAAATAGCTGTAAGTTAAACGAGCGCCACAAATCTTCTCAAAAAGCCTCAGTACCTCCTCTCTTTCACGAAAAGCGTAAAGAAAAAAAGTATAGCTTCCCGCATCCATACCTCCAGTGCCTATGGCTATCAAATGGCTAGCAATTCTTTGGAGTTCACCGACAATTACTCTGATATACTCAGCCCGGCGGGGAACCTCAATCCCCGCTAGCTTTTCCACCGCTCTCACATAGCCCCAGTTAGAAAGCATTGCTCCTACATAATCCATTCGATCAGTGTAAGGAATAAACTGCTGGTAAGTTCGGTTTTCAGCTATTTTTTCCACGCCGCGGTGAAGATAACCAATGTGAGGCTCAACAGAAACAACTTTTTCCCCTTCCAACCCGAGGACAACTCGGAAAACCCCATGAGTGCTGGGGTGTTGAGGTCCCACATTGATTAAAAACTCTTCTGTCCGCAAAGCCAAGTTTTCAACCCTCCTGACTTAAAAATAATCCGGTCTTTTGACTACTCGCTTATCATCATAATCTTTTAACAGCGGATGCCCTTTCCAATCCTCTGGCAAAAGCAGCCTCTTTAAGTTTGGATGACCTTTAAACAAAACTCCAAAAAGGTCATAAACCTCTCTTTCCGGCCAGTTTGCCCCTCGCCAGAGAGAAACCACTGAATCCATCTCCGGCTTTTTTCGATTAAGAGATGTCCTAATAAAGACTTTTGTGTTTGTTTCGGGTTCTACAAGATGATAGACAAGGTCTATCCGCTCTTTCCAATCAACAGCAGTAAGAAATGAAAAATATATGAAACCTTGCTCTTTAAGCCAGGCAGCGAAGCCTTTAAAGTCCTCTTTCTCAACGGAAAAATAATATTCGCCTTCTTTAAGCTCAACTTTTCCTTTTCTCCCCAGCTTTTTAACTGCTTTCTCTTTAAAGTTTTTCATTTTCCTTCCCTCATTAACTTCCTTATCTCTAACAGGCCCTCAAAAAAAGCTTCGGGACGAGGTGGGCAACCGGGGATAAAAACATCAACCGGGATAACTTCCTTAACTCCTTTCACCGCTGAATAAGAGTCGTAATAGAAACAGCCCCCAGAAATAGCACAACTACCTACCGCCAAGACATACTTGGGGTCGGGCATCTGCTCATAAAGACGTTTTAAAATGGGAGCCATTTTGTAAGTCAAAGTTCCCGGAACAATTATTAAATCAGCCTGACGAGGAGAGGGGCGAGGAATAACTCCATAGCGCATTAAATCGTAATGAGAAGCATATGCAGCCATCATTTCAATTGAACAACAGGCAAGACCAAAAGTTAAACTCCAGATAGAACGAGAGCGAGCCCATTTTAAAAGCTCCTCCAGAGGCCCGAGACTAATTTTCGGTTTCGTTTCTCTAACTACATCTCTTCCGGTTCCAGCCACCTGAGAACACCTTCTTTCCAGGCAAAAAGAAAGGGAACAAGAAGAAAAAACAAAAATAAAAGACCGGTTAGCATACCACTCAGATTAACTCTTCTCACAATCAGCGCCCAGGGCACCAAAAGGGCAGCCTCAACTTCAAAAAGCAAGAAAAGCAAGACGACAAAATAAAAGCGCACTGGGTAAAGAAGGCGAGCATCAGAAAAAGGAAGGTTACCGCATTCGTAGCTTTTATGGCTATCGCCAATTTTGTTGACTTCAGGGGACAAAAGATAAGAAAGAAACAAAACAACTAGCAAGAAAACGGTAGATACCAGTAAAAAAACCAATAACCCTAATAAACTCATAAACCCCCTCTTTGTAACAAATCACGCATATTTTAGCAAGCGAATATTTTAAAAGCAACTTTAAAAAACAAAAAATGTTCCAGCCTGCAAACGAAAAAGGAGAAAAAGACACCCTTCCGGAAACAAATTTAGCCGCTCGTCGTCTATTTAAAAACTTTAACCGAATTTTCACTTTCTCTGAATTTTTTTTTCTTAAAAAACACTCCAGAATTAAGAAATGGACAGATGACCAAGGAAATTGTAAAAATCAAGTTTGAATTCTTTACCATCAAAGGATATTAAATTAACTGCTGCCACTTCCTGAGGAATCTCCCAGAGGCGTTCCCGCAGGCGAAAGAAGTGAAAAAGCAAAATTTTGTTTATGGCTTGGTGAGCTACGAGGACAATTTTTTCTTCCCGATGTTTGTCAGCCAGTTCCCGAAAAGCGGACGCTACCCTATTAGTAACATTTTTAAGATTATCGCCACCAGGAAAAGTAACCTCTTCTGGCTTTTCCAGCCATTTTTGATAAAGTAAGGGAAACTTGTTCTTAACTTCTTTTAGAGTCAACCCCTGCCATCCACCATAATCAACATCAATAAAACCACTATGCATCTGAAGTTTAAGATTTTTACTTTCAGCAATTATCTCCGCCGTTTGCCTCGCTCTCTTTAAAGGGCTGGAGTAAACGGCATCAATGTCCAGCGGAGAAAAAAAATTGGCCAGAAGCCGGGCTTGTTCTAATCCTCTCAAGTTTAAACTAAGGTCTGCCTGGCCTCGGAACTGTCCGCTTTTATTCCATTCAGTTTCGCCATGCCGAACCAAGTAAACCAAGCCCATTCTTTTTAATTTAGCAAAGAACGAAAAAAGAAAAAAGATGAAAAGCTATAAAAGTTCACTGCAAGTTGGACTCTTTATTCAAAAACCTTGGGGTTAAATCCCCCTCCATCCGCCCTTAAGATTTAAGGGAGAGGTCTCAAATCGTTTCTCCTTTACTTGTAAGAGGGAAAAGGAAACCCTCTTTTATATTGCCTTTTTTAAGAGGGGTAAAATCCAGGATTAAAACCAAGCAAAATCCTTCCCTGGATGGTTTTATTTGACGATTAGCTTTGCCTTTTTTAAAATTATTTTGATTAGGTTTCTGTCGGAGTGGCGGAACTGGCAGACGCGCTGTCTTGAGGGGGCAGTGGGCGTAAGCCTGTGCGGGTTCAAATCCCGCCTCCGACACCAATCCATATTTATCGGGTAGTTTATTTTTTTAGCTCCTGGTAAATTTAAGAGTTTTAAAATCAGTTTCCGAGAAAACCTTCTGGGTTTTTTAACCACCCAAAATTCTAATCAAACAAAAAGAGGCAAAGCATAAAACGGCCCTAAACTTTGCGGGCTAGAGCATAAATATCCCAGCAGCTTAAATCCTCAGGGCCCCCTGAAAGTGGCTTAAGATAAAAATCCTGAGTGGTTATCGAGTCTATCAGCTCCTTATGTTGCTTATAGGAACGGTCTCTTGACTTTTTCCACATAAAAGGATAGACGAGTTCATAAACTTTCCGAGGAATTAAACGGCGCAAGCCTAATGGGTCAAGCTTCACCAGTTTAAGAATTGCCTGGCCATCAAGGTCATGCAAAACTTTAATCCTCTCACTCCCCCACAAACCATACATCTTTACTTCTTTAAAAAAATTCTGAACAAAGATTGGATTTCCTCAGGAATGAACTCACGAAAATGAAAAGGAATTTTTAAATGGAACTCGCCACCGAACTGTACTCTATTAGGGGTAGAAAGTAAGAAAATACCACCTTGCGCTAATACCCTCGCTGCTTCCTCAAGATGCCTTCCTGGTTTTTTGAGATGCTCAATCACTTGAAAAGAAAGAACCACATCAAAACTATCATCAGCAAAGGGAAGATAATAAGCATCCCCAGCAAAAAAAACAAGGTTGGAAAGCTGATAGCGATTCCGAGCATGATTCACCGCTTCCTCTGAGCTGTCAAGGCCAACCACTCTTGAAGCATTTTGAGCTAACAAGTTACAACCATAGCCCTCCCCGCAACCTATATCCAAAACTGACCTGCCCGAACAAAAACTTAGAGCCCACTCATAAGCAACTAAGTGATGTTGAAAAGAATAGTTAAAAGCTGGGTCGCCAGGGATTATTCGCTCACCTGTATCTTTAAGTTTACTTTTTTTCACTCCATGCTCCCTTTTTAAAGATATCCTTAAGGTTGAGCTTAATTTTGCTCCTTCTACAAAGTTGTCTGGCAGTAGGGGCAAACTGACCAGTCAAGCTGAAGAAGTCGGTTGCAGTTAGGACAGGTCCTCTTAAGCTTTTTAAAACAGTAAGGACAAACCACAAAGTCCTTCTCTACCTGACGGCGGCATCCGGGGCAAAGATAGACCTCGCATCTCAAACGAGCTTCTTTTTCTTTTATCTCCAGCTCCCTTTCCTTTACCTCTTCCAGGTACTCAGGTGGTCTGAGAACCAGATAAATAATCCAGCCAAAAAAATTAAAAACTAAAACCGCCAAAGCCCAGAAAAAAGCAAAACTCCCTCTCTTTTTAGCATCCCGATAAGTCCAAACTACCAAACTCAACCAGAGAGCAAAAAGGAAGTAGAGATTAAAACGAAGAAAAGCCATAAACAATGGCGAGGTCAGAAAATCGTATATCTTCTTAAAAATATCCATTAGCCCAGCTGTTCAAGTAGCTTTTCTAACCTTTCCTTTGTTTCCAGTTCTTCACTATACCTTAATTTGACTTTTTCTACCACTTCCGGTGAAGCTTTGTTCAAAAAACCACTGTTCTTAAGCTTGCTTTCTAATTGCTTCAAAGTTTTTCCCGTCCTCTCCAGCTCCTTCTTCAGTTTCCTTTTCTGCTCTTCTAAATCTACCAGCCCTTCAAGAGAAAGATAAACCTCAACTCCCTTTTCCACTGAAAAAGCAGTATTAATTGGTTTCTCAAGCCTCTGGCTTATCTGCGGGGGATTAGTTCGAGCCAAAAAAGCAATGGCTTCGGCTGACTCTCTTAAAAATTTTTCTCGCTCATCGTCCGGCGGCTTTAAAAAGAGGTCAACCTTCCGACCCAGAGGAACCCCAAGGGCTGCTTTTATTGATCTTGCCCCCACCACCACCGCTTTGAAAACTTCGGCAAGACGCTCAGTCTCTTTTGATAGCCACTCCTCTTCGCCCTGTGGATAGGGAGCTGTCATTATGCTTTCTCCTTCAATCCCTGGCAACATTTGCCAGATTTCTTCCGTGATAAAGGGCATTATGGGATGGAGAAGTCTTAAGTAACGTTCTAAAACATAAACCAGTATCCATCTTACCACTTCTTTGCGTCTTTCCTCACCCTGGTAAAGGTCGATTTTGCTTATTTCTAAATACCAGTCGCAAAAATCATCCCAGAAAAAGTCGTAAAGAAGGCGAGCTAAATAACTGAAATCATAATCTTTAATAGCCTTTTCCGCTTCCAGATTCAAACGGGTAAAAGAGTGAAGTATCCAGCTATCAGCCCAGCTAAGCTCGGATTTTTCCGGCTTTCGCCAGTTACCAGCAAGGTTCATCAAGACAAAGCGAGCCGCGTTCCAGACTTTATTGCAGAAGTCGCGATAACCGGCTACCCGCTCGGTGGAAAGATAAATATCCCTTCCGGGAACGGCAAGAATGGTAAGGGTAAAGCGCAAAGCATCGGTCCCGTATTTTTCAATCATTTCCAGAGGGTCAATAACATTGCCCTTTGACTTGCTCATCTTTTGCCCGTGCTCATCGCGAACCAGCGTATGAATTAAAACCCGGTGGAAAGGGACTTCTCCCGTAAAGTGCAAACCCATCATAATCATTCGGGCTACCCAGAAGAAAATAATATCATGAGAGGTTACCAGAACACTGGTAGGATAAAAATATGACAGCTCGGGCGTCTGTTCCGGCCAGCCAAGCGTGGCAAAAGGCCAGAGCGCTGAAGAAAACCAAGTGTCAAGAACATCTTCTTCCTGCCTGACCTGACTTGAACCGCAAAAAGAGCAAGTTTTCAGGTCAACCTCTGAAGCCAGCTCCTTGCCACAATCCTCGCAGTACCAAACCGGTATCCGATGTCCCCACCAGAGCTGACGGGAAATACACCAATCGCGAATGTTTTCCATCCAGTCAAAGTAAACTTTGCTCCACTTCTCAGGATAAAACTCTATTTTTCCCTCTCTGACTACTTTAATTGCTGGTTCAGCCAGAGGTTTCATCCGAACGAACCATTGTTGAGAGAGACGAGGCTCAACTGCCGTATTACAACGATAGCAAACCCCCAGAGGAATACGATATGACTCCACTTTTTCCAGCAAACCCTGATTTTTTAAGTCTTCAACCACCCGCTGGCGAGCCTCATAGCGGTCCAGACCTTGATATCTGCCTCCATTCTCATTAACCACTGCTTTTTCATCAAAAATGTTTACCAGGGGAAGATTGTGGCGTTGAGATATTTCAAAATCGGTGAAGTCGTGGGCGGGCGTTACTTTTACCGCCCCAGTACCAAACTCTATAACCACCGCCTCATCAGCGATAACCGGAATTTCTCTTCCCACCAAAGGCAGTATCAAAGTTTTACCCACCAACTCCCGGTGTTTTTCGTCAAAAGGGGAAACTGCCACAGCTGTGTCACCGAGCATTGTTTCCGGTCGGGTGGTAGCCACGGTAACAAAGCCCTTCCCATCTTTTAAAGGATACTTGAGATAATAAAGTTCGCCTTCAACTTCTTCTCTTTCCACCTCAAGATCCGAAAGAGCAGTTAAACAGCGAGGGCACCAGTTGATAATATAGTTTCCTCGATAAATCAATCCCTCGTTGTAAAGACTGACGAAAACTTTTCTGACCGCCCGGGAATACTCTTCATCCATCGTGAAGCGTTCCCGCTGCCAATCGCAAGAGCAACCAAGCCGCTTTAACTGATTTATAATGGTCGCTCCGTAAACTTCTTTCCACTCCCAAACTCTTTCCACAAACTTTTCCCGACCTAAATCTTCCCGGGTTAAACCTTCTTTAGCAATTTCCCGCTCCACCACATTTTGAGTAGCAATTCCGGCGTGGTCAGTGCCAGGAAGCCAAAGGGTTTCATAGCCTTTCATCCGATGAAGTCGTATAAGAATGTCCTGAAGGGTGTTGTTTAAAGCATGCCCCATATGAAGGGAACCGGTTACATTGGGTGGAGGAATAACAATGGAAAATTCTTTCTTTCCCGGTTTAACCTGTGCCTTAAAAAAGCCCTCTTTTAACCAGTACTGATACCACTTCTCTTCAACCTTCTGGTGCTCGTAAGCCCTGGGCAAACCTTCCATCTTTTAAACAAAAACCCCTCTCCAACCTAAAATTTACTCAAAAATTTAAAATTAAGATAGCAAAAAAGAAAAAAGGTTTAAAGAGAAATGACCCCTTTTTCGTCGCTAATCAAGGTTGGCGAAGCTTTCTTTTCAATTACTTCTCTGGTAATTATGCATTTTCTGACTTCGGGCATCGAAGGTATATCGTACATAACGCCCAGTAAGGCCTCTTCCAAAACCGCCCGCAAGCCCCGGGCACCGCTAGCTCGCTTAAAAGCTTTTTTGGCAATAGCCTTTAGGGCGTCTTCAGTGAAAACCAGCTCCACATTATCAAGTTCAAAAATCTTTCGATACTGCTTAACCAGTGAGTTGCGAGGCTCGGTTAAAATTTTTACCAGGTCATCGACGGTCAAATTATCAACCGCCGTAATTACTGGCACTCGGCCGACAAACTCTGGAATCATTCCAAACTTGATTAAATCCTCGGGCAAAACTTGAGACAAAATTTCTCCTAAAGGCTTTTCCTTGCGGCTCTTAACCTCCGCCCCAAACCCTATACCTTTTTTCCCAATTCTACTCTCAATAATATCTTCCAAACCAACGAAAGCTCCACCTAAAATAAACAGGATATTAGTGGTATCAATCTGAATAAATTCCTGGTGGGGGTGCTTCCGCCCCCCTTGAGGAGGAACATTGGCCACTGTGCCTTCGAGGATCTTCAATAAAGCCTGCTGAACCCCTTCCCCTGAAACATCACGGGTGATGGAAGGGCTCTCCGACTTGCGAGCAATTTTATCCACCTCATCAATGTAGATTATTCCACTCTCTGCCCGCTTAACATCATAGTCAGCTGCCTGAATTAAACGCAAAAGGACATTTTCTACATCCTCGCCCACATACCCGGCTTCCGTAAGAGAAGTGGCATCCGCAATGGCAAAAGGTACATTTAAGAAGCGAGCTAAAGTTTGAGCCAGAAGAGTTTTTCCGCAACCAGTGGGACCAAGAAGCAAAATGTTGCTTTTCTGAATTTCCACTTCATCATGCTGGCGAACTTTAAAAGTCCGCTTATAGTGATTGTAAACAGCAACGGCCAGGGTTTTCTTAGCTCTTTCCTGACCCACAACATACTGGTTTAAGTACTCATAAATCTGCTTTGGCTTGGGAAGCTCTTCAAGTTTTACTTCCCTTTCAGCGTCTAATTCTTCTTCCAGAATTTCATTGCAAAGACCAACACATTCATCGCAGATATAAACGCCAGGACCAGCAATAAGTTTTTTCACCTGACGCTGGGTTTTCCCGCAAAAAGAACACTTTAAATGCTCACTTTCGCTAAACCTTGCCATCTTTCACCTACTTTCTCTGAGTTACTACTTCGTCAATAATACCATATTCTTTAGCTTCTTTAGCTGACATAATAAAATCCCTTTCCGTGTCGGCTTGAATTTTTTCCAAAGGCTGCCCTGTATGTTTAGAGAGAATTTCGTCCAGAACCTTGCGCAGGCGTAAAATTTCTCGGGCTTGAATGTCAATATCGGTTGCCTGACCCTGAACGCCCCCGTGAGGCTGATGGATTAAAACGCGGGAGTTAGGCAAAGCAAATCTCTTGCCTTTTGCTCCCGCCGCCAGAAGGACGGCCGCTCCACTGGCAGCCTGCCCAATGCAAATGGTAGAAACATCGCATTTTATGTACTGCATAGTGTCGTAAATCGCCAGGGTAGCCGTGATTAACCCTCCAGGTGAGTTGATATAAAGGAAAACATCCTTGTCGGGGTCTTCTGATTCTAAATGAATCAGCTGAGCAATAATTACATTGGCAGCGTGGTCATCAATTTCGTTACCCAGGAAAACTATTCTTTCGGAAAGGAGCCGCGAATAAATATCGTAAGAACGCTCACCCCTGTTTGTTTGCTCTATCACTATCGGTATCAGACTCAACTTCTTTTACCTCGCTTTCTTTTTTCTTCTTTTCTTTCTTCTCTTTAATTTTAACCTCTTTTGAGTTTTCCACCAAATAGTTTAACGTTTTTTTGAGCAAAATATCATACTCCAGAAGGGGGATTTCATTATTTTTTGTCATTTCCTGCTTTAACTGTTCTTTGTTTGCTCCGGTGCGAGAAGCCAAAAGCTCGATTTCCTTATCTATATCTTCTTCGGTCACTTTAATTTCTTCTTTCTCAGCAATTTTTTCCAGAACTAACTCGGTCTTAGCGGTCTTCTCGGCTTGAGGGTAGTATTCTTTCCTCAAATCTTCAATGGTTTTGCCCGTTTCTTCAAGATAACGCTCAAGAGTTAAGCCTTCACGCCGAAGTCTAAAATCAAGCAAGCGAATCATTTCTTCTATTTCCCTGTTTATGAGAGTTTCAGGAACCTCGACCTCTGCCTTTTCAACTACCTGGTTTAATACTGCCTCGCGAAAGAGCGACTCGGCCTGCTGTTTTTTAAAAAGACCCAACTGCTCCCTTAGCTTATCTTTTAGTTCATCCAGAGTCTTATAGGCCCCAATCTGGCGGGCAAAATCATCATTAACCTCTGGCAAAACTTTTTCTTTTAATTCTTTAATAATTACCTGAAAATCAACGGTTTTCCCGGCTACTTCCTTAGCAAAATAATCTTCCGGAAATTCCAGGGAAAACTCCAGAATATCTCCGGGTTTTGAACCATAAACCTTATCCTCAAAACCAGGCATAAGGTAGCCACTACCTAACTCAACTACAAAGTCCTGAGCGGTTGCCGACTCAATTACCTGCCCATTAACCTTCCCAGTAAAACTCATTACCACAAAGTCACCTTTTTTAATTGGACGACTTTCAGCCGGCTTTAAAGTAGCAAATCGGTTCCGCAAAATCTCTAACTGCTCTTCCACTTCTTCCTCGCTTACCCGGTCAGAGATTTTTTTAACTTCAACTCCCAAGTAGTTTTCCACTTTCACTTCCGGTTTGACTTCCACTTCAAATTTGAAAACCAGGTTTTCACCTTCGCGAGCAGAAACAAGTTCCACCCGGGGTTTGTCAATCGGCTTAAGATTAAGTTCATTCACAGCTTGAAGGTAAAAATGGGGCAAAAGAAAATCCAGAGCTTCAGCTAAAATTGCTGCTTCTCCTACTCTCCTTCGCAAAATATCAGGGGGAACCTTTCCTTTGCGAAAACCGGGAACACTTACTTTTTCCGACAATTTCCGATAAGCCTGCTTGAAACCGAAAGTCGTCTCCCCGCCATCAACCTCCACTTCAGCCCAGACCCGATTTTTTTCCCTTTTTTCTAATCTCGCTTTCATCAATCACCTCAGTTGTTTTTTCGTTTAACCCCAAAGCCAATTGAGGGTTAAATAAATAGTTTAACAGCTAACTTTAAATTTGAGAACATCAGCTTAAGAAAAGCCTGAAAGTACGAATAAGCAAGTGTTGATTCATTTTTCGGTTCTAATTTTTCCGCTGGTGCCGAGGGCGGGATTTGAACCCGCACAGCCTTTCGACCACGAGATCCTAAGTCTCGCGCGTCTGCCATTTCCGCCACCTCGGCCTTCAAAGCTCCAAACCTAAACAAGCCAGCATTTTTATTTTACCAAATCACCCGGCTGCCTGGTAAACTCTTCCAATAAAAAAGGTTTATGTTCAGTTCGAGGTAATTAAGTGGTGGGTCGTGCAGGGATCGAACCTGCGACCTTGGGATTAAGAGTCCCCTGCTCTACCAAGCTGAGCTAACGACCCAAAAAAGACTACTAAAATTTTAATTTTTTATTTGAGGTAGCGCAACCTTTTGTTCCCCGAACAGTTCAGATTCCGTCACCTATTCTGTAAAAATTAAATATAAGCGATTCTCTGAAAAGATGGGGGTTCAGGTGGATTCAGAAAATATCCGAAACTGACCTTTAAGTTCGGGGGGATTCTGCTTATCAAAAGAGAGAAAGATTGGCTCTTTTTTCAGCCTCAAAAAATTTCTTTGACAGCCAATTAGGCTTTCCATTAAAATGAGACAGGAATGTGCACAAGAATTTGCACAATTCCCAGGTGAAGCCGTTATGGACAGCATCCAAAAAAGAATAAAAATGATGACCGAAAGAGTAAATTTTTATCGAGGTAAAAACCTTTATTTTTACAACATACCTGTTCAGGAACTAAAAGGCGGGAGCCGCGTTGTGGTTAATGGAAAAGAAATGATTATGCTGGCAAGTTACAGTTATCTGGGGTTAATTGGCCACCCGAAAATCAACGAAGCAGCTAAGAAAGCAATAGATAAATATGGAACCGGAACACACGGCGTAAGAACCCTTGCCGGTAGTCTACCGGTTCATTTTGAGCTCGAGGAAACCATAGCTAAATTCAAGAAAACCGAGGCCGCGATTGTTTTTTCCTCAGGATATGTAACAAACCTGAGCGTAATCCAGGCTCTGGTTGGAAAGGATGACTATGTTATCTCGGACAAATACAACCACGCCAGCATAGTAGATGGTATTCTTTTCTCCGGAGCCAAGCTGGTCAGGTACCCTCACAACGACCTTAATGCCCTGGAAAAAGCACTTAAAAAAATTCCCCTTGAGGCAACTAAACTGGTGGTAACAGACGCTGTTTTCAGTATGGACGGTGACGTAATAAACTTACCGAGAGTTACCGAGCTCTGCAGAAAGCACAGGGCCTGGCTTATGGTGGATGAGGCTCATTCTCTTGGCGTGCTGGGAAAAACAGGGCGAGGAATTGAGGAGCACTTTGGGATTGATAACGCGATTGACATTAAAATGGGAACTTTAAGTAAAACCATACCCTCAGCTGGAGGATATATTGCCGGGAAAAAAGAGCTTATAGATTATCTCAGACACTCAGTAAGAAGCTATATCTTTTCGGCTGCTCTTCCCCCAGCTCAAGCTGCGGCCGCTGCCGAAGCTTTTCGCGTAATTATGGATGAGCCCTGGAGGGTTGAACAACTTCGTAAAAATACCCAGCTATTCATCAAAGGTCTTAAGGATGCCGGCCTTGATACTCTCAACACCGAAACGGCAATTGTTCCTATAATTTGCGGAGAAGATGAAATAGCCTTTGAAATGACCCGCGCCTGCCACCAGAGAAATCTGTTTGTCTTGCCTGTTGTCAGCCCGGCTGTGCCCCGGAATTTAGCCAGATTGAGAACCACAGTAACCAGCGCCCACTCCGAAAAAGATATTGAAATGTCTATTGAGCTTATCGCTGAGGCGGCAAAAGAAGTAAAACCAAAGATAATTTCCAAAGCCATTAGCTGAAAATTGGCAAACGCTTAGCAAAATTCTTTCCTCTTTCAAACTTACACCTGCCGCTTTCAACCATGTAACTGCTCACTTTGAGTTAAAGCGTTTCCAGAACCTCCGATTATTAAATCCCCTTCGGTCCTTCTTCTTCCATCGCTTTTTTAACCCACCTCATTCCTGCTTTTTCAAAGCCTCCCAATTCCCTTTCTTCCATCGTTTCCCTCCTCAAGCATAAAGGTAAGCAAGGTGAGATTGGAAAGCTAAAAAAAGTTTTATTTTAGCACTTCAAAATAGGTGGGGAAGTTTGAGTAGAAAGTTTGACTTCGGCTTGGATTGGCGCGCCCGGCAGGAATCGAACCTGCGGCCCTCGGATTAGAAGTCCGATGCTCTATCCGGCTGAGCTACGGGCGCAACTTGAAATCAATTTAAAATCTGAAATTCTCAAACCTCAATATCCAGAGGTCAAAAATAAAATTGGGGTGACCGAGGGGACTTGAACCCCCAACATCTGGATCCACAGTCCAGTGCTCTAACCAGTTGAGCTACGGTCACCATAAACTTTTTTTCACTTTATTATAAACCAGGCCAACTGATTCTGGCGACTTTCCTTTCCCCAACCAGACCAGGATAAAGATGGCGCGCCTGGCCCGACTCGAACGGGCGGCCTACGGATTCGAAGTCCGGCGCTCTATCCAGCTGAGCTACAGGCGCTAAAAATGGAGCGGGAAACGGGATTCGAACCCGCGACCCTCAGCTTGGAAGGCTGATGCTCTACCACTGAGCTATTCCCGCTCAAATTTTACAACCTATTGTTATATTTTAACACCTTGCGACGGAATTTGAATTTTAAACCAGACCAGAAGCCTTATCAAGGTTCTAATCCAAGGCGACAAAAATTCCCGACTTAGAGAAAGATATTAAAAAAGGCCAAAAAAGGTTAAAGCGGTAATATCCTCAAAATGGGTTGGCTGAAAAAGGGAATGAAAAAGAGAGATTACTGACCTTCTAAATGTTCAGTTGATTTAATAAATTTAAGATAACCCAAAATTAGAGCTACTATTAGTCCGATGCTGACCAGAATAAAACGATATTTCTCGTCTTCAGTTCCAAAGCCGCGAATAATACTGTAAGCCAGAGTGAAAACCCCACCCAGCAAAATACCGTCAGAAATTATCAAAAGTTTGTTTAGCCAAGCCAAACTGATAACTAAAATTGAAAGCGATAAAAACAAAGAAATAAGAGAAACATTTCGGTTATAAAGCGGGATTCTCTTCTGGTAATTTTCCATTTCTTTATCAAACTTTAGGCGAGCAGCCTTCATTTCCGCTGTCTCAGTCGCCACTGGACTTACCATTTCTTTCTGCTGAAGCAACTTGGGATAATCGGGGGGCTTAGGTTGAGGATAAAAAGCAGAAATTCCTACCCCAATAAAGAGAGCCACCAGTAAGCCCAGAAAAAAAAATGTAAATGTATTTTATCATAGGCCAATTATATCAAACTAAAAAATACCACGCTTTAAGCCTCGTAAAAATGCTAAAACTTTTGTTAAACCTATCTGGACGCCTTTTTCCATTTATGCCTGTTGAAAACGGTCAGAAAAAAACTTTTTTCTTGTTATTACTGTTTAAAGATAATTGAAATCCGAATAAAAAAGTTTTTTTTAAAAATTCCCTATTTTTTCGTTTATTTTATTAAAAGAACGGTTCGTTATTGCCACCAGGCCGGAAGACCGGGATAATAAGGGGGTTATTAAATAATCCTGAGAGAGGAAAAGTAAAATTAAAAGTAAGAGGAATAAAGGAGCAAAACAAGAAAATCTCCCTTTTGAGCGTCTTCTGAAAAGCAATCATAAGCTGGTTTTAATCCGTTATGAATTCTTTCCAAAACCTCACTTTTCCTTTGTCAGCCCCTCTGTCTTTGCCCTCACCGGCTATCTCCCCGAAGAGTTTTATGCCAACCCCCAGCTCTGGGAAAAAATCGTCCACCCCGAAGAAAAGAAAATTTTTGAAGAAGCTCTGAACAACCAAAAATTTCCGGGAGAACCAGTGATTTCGCGCTTTGTAACAAAGGAAGGAAAGATAATCTGGGGAGAGAGCTTGACTATTCCGGTATACGATAGAAAAGGCAAGATAACAGCTTTCGAGTGGGTAGCCTGGGAAATAACCGAAAGAATAAAACAGGAAAAAGAACTGACAAAAGCTCAAAAAGAACTGGCCAGAATTTTTGAAAACTATGAGGGAATAATCTACCTTGCTGACTCAGAAAATCCAGAAATTCTTACCTTTTTTGGCAATATGAAAGGTATTTGTGGTTACTCGGTCGAAGAGTTTGAAAAGTACCATTTAAACTGGAAAAAACCTATTCACCCCGATGACCTAATTGTCTGGGAAAGCGAGCAAAAAAAGACAGTTGAAAATCCGGGCTATTCAGCAAATTTTAAATATCGTATCCGCCATAGAAATGGCTCCTGGCGCTGGGTCAATGAAGTAACCTCTCTCGTCTCTCAACCTGAGGGAATAAAAGCCCGTTATTTTATTCAGGGAAGCATTCGCGATATTACCCAAACTGAAAAATACGAAGAAAAGCTAAGAGAAAGTGAGGCCCTCTTTCGTTCTTTAGCTGAAACAGCAGCCAGCGCTATCTTTATTTATCAGGATGAAAAATTTCCCTATGTAAACCCGGCCTGCGAAAAGCTAACTGGTTATTCAAGAGAAGAACTTGCCCAAATGAATTTTCGGGATTTAGTCCATCCAGATTTTCACCCAATTTTAAAAACCAACGAATTAGCCAAACAAAAAAAAGAAAAGTTGCCCGCTCGCTTCCAATTTAAGCTGATTCGTAAGAACCAAGAGACGCGCTGGGTTGATTTTACCAGTTCTTCAGTCAAATATCAGGGTAAGCCAGCAGTTATCGGAACAGCTTATGATATTACCGAGATAGTTGAATACCGGGAAAAACTAAGAGAAGCAGCTAGAGAATGGCGGGCAACCTTTGACACAATTGAAGACCCGGTATGTGTAATTGATTTGAACTCTAGAATTTTGCGCTGCAACCAGGCTTTAGCCAAACTTCTTAAAAAAGACTTAAAAGAATTGCTGGGTAAAAATCTCTGTGCGCTCGTTCATGGCAAACAAGGAGAGTTAACCAACTGCCCCTTTGCCAAAACCAAAAAAACCAGGCAAAGGGAAGCCTGCACTTCCCAGATTGGCCAAACATGGTTTTATATCACCACCGACCCCGTCCTTGATAGTAAAGGAAAGCTCAAAGGAGCTGTCCACCTTATGAAAAACATTACTCGGTTAGTCCAGGCAGAAATAGAAGCCAGGAAAAAAGAGGAGTTTTTGGAAAGTGTTTTTGACAGTGTTCAAGACGGCATAAGCGTCCTAGACAATAAGTTAAATATTTTAATGACTAACCAGGTTATAGAAGAATGGTACTCCTATTCTCTTCCTCTAAAAGGTAAAAAATGCTTTGAGGCTTACCATAAAGCAAACAAGCCCTGTCATCCCTGCCCCTCTCTCCAAGCTTTAAAATCAGGCCAGCCAGCTTTTGAAGTAGTCCCAAAAAGAGATGCCAAAGGAGAGATAATTGGCTGGCTTGACCTTTTTTCTTTTCCTTTGATAAACAGGGAAAACGGCAAAATAGATGGGGTAGTAGAGTATGTCAGAGACATCACTGCTCGAGTAACGGCTGAAGAAAGCCTTAAAAAAACCAATCAGCTTTTAGCCCTACTTTTGAAAGTAAACAAAGCTATCAGCCAAGCTACCGAGGAAACAAAGCTCCTGAGAGAAGTTGCTAATCTGATTGTTAAAGTTGGAGGATACACCTTAGCCTGGATTGGTCAACCGGAAGAAAATAAAATTAAACTGATAGCTAAAGCAGGTACCGATAAAGGCTTACTTAAGACAATTTTGAACTGGATTGATAATAAGGAACTTCCCTGTTTGACTATTAAAAAACGCAAACCTTTTGTAATCAATAACTTAAAAAAAGAAGCAAAAGAACACCCCTGGAGAGAAAATGCCCTGAAAGCTGGTTTTTTCTCAATGGCTATCCTTCCTTTAACTGCTGAAGAAAGCCTCCAAGGCGTTCTGGCAATCTACAGTGATAAGCCTGATGCTTTTCAAAAAAAAGATTTAGAAACCATCAAAGAGTTAGCTGAAGACCTGTCTTTTGGAATCACTGCTTTGCGGGCTCAAGCTGAAAAAGAAAAAGCTCGGAAAAAACTAATTGAGACTCTAAAGAAACTGCGTCAGGAAGAAAAAAGGGCTCAGGAACTGACACAAAAAATTATTGAAGCTCAAGAAAAGGAACGTCTTTATCTGGCTTCCGAAATCCACGACCAGCTGCTCCAGAGCTTGGTTGCCACTTATTATTTTTTGGAAGCCATTGACTTTTCTGCTTTTCCAAAACAAGTCCAGAAACAGAAGGAAGATTTGAGTAAAATCCTGCAATCCTCTATAAAGCAAGGGCGGGCTCTACTTCGAAAAATTGAGCCTTTGCGAGAAGAAGATATAACCTTGGAAAAGGCTATAGAAGAAACTTTAGAACTTGACTTTGCCGGAACAAAAACCCTGACTCACTTTCATTTTGCTAAATCTCCTCTCCCCTTCAACCGAGAAGAGAAAATTAACTTATTACGCCTTATTCAGGAAGCTTTGATGAATGTTCGCAAATACGCCGAGGCCAGAAATGTCTGGGTTAAATTTTCCCTCTCTAAAAATCAACTGGAAGTGGAAATAAAAGATGATGGTCGGGGATTTGAATTAGAAAAAATCAGCCAGTCCTCTGAGGGGCATTTTGGGCTCCTGACAATGAAAGAGCGTGCCCGAATTCTTAAAGGAAAACTTCTTGTTCAAAGCAAGCCTGGCGAAGGCACAACGATTAAAGCTATCTTTCCTCTCCGACAAACTTCCTGACTAAACTTTTTAAGCCGATTAAAAAAGGACCAACCACTTTTACAGGAATCCGTTTTCTTTGTTAAACTTTATATGTAAGATAGCTTTTCTAAATCGGGGCGTGGCGCAGCTTGGATAGCGCACCTGCTTTGGGAGCAGGGGGTCGGAGGTTCAAATCCTCTCGCCCCGACCAAAAGAAACTTCTACTTTTTTCATAAGCTATTTTCTTAAAAACTTCTTAAAAAACCGCTCCTGGTAAGAAGAAAATTAAAAAAGAGCAGCTTTTAGCTTTTCCCGCAAACGGCGAAATGCCCTTCCGCGATGACTGAGCTTATTCTTTTCCTGTAAACCTAACTCCGCCAGGGTTTTATCGTACCCTTCAGGAATAAAAACCGGGTCATAGCCAAAACCACTTTCCCCTCTGGGCTCGAACCCTATCTTTCCTTCCAGCACTCCTTCGGCTGTGATAACTTCGCCCAGCGGAGAGTGGTACAAAGCCAGACAGCGAAAGCGAGCCCGCCGCTTCCCTTCAGGAACCCCTTCAAGCTCTTCCAAGAGTTTTTTAATTCGCTCCTCGTCAGTAGCTTTCTCCCCCGCATAGCGAGCCGAGTTTATCCCTGGCTCCCCTTTCAAAGCCTCTACCTCCAGCCCGGAATCGTCAGCCACCACAGGCAAACTAAATTTTTTGACTAAAAAATCGGCTTTAAGATAGGCGTTTTCCTCATAAGTCTTTCCCTTTTCCTCAATGTCTTCCCAGTCGCCCACATCTTCGAAACTTAAAAGCTTTATCCCCGGAAGGACAAGTATTTGCTTGATTTCCCTTATTTTCCCTTTGTTTTTGGAAGCGATAAGAATTTCCATTGGCTTTCCGAAAAAGTCTCACCCGACCAGGCCCAGAGCTTCTCGCTGTTTAGCTATCAAGCTCTCAATTCCTTTTTCAGCCAGAGAAAGCAAAATATCAAGCTCTTCCCGGCTAAATGATTTTTTCTCCGCTGTTCCCTGAATCTCCACCAGCTTTTTGTTTTCAGTCATTACCACATTCATATCCACCTCAGCTTCAAAATCTTCTTCATAACACAAATCAAGCAAGGGTTCACCATCAACAATTCCCACACTCACAGCTGCCACAAACTCCTTAATGGGAAGGGTTAAAAGCTCGCCTTTCTGAACCAGGTTTTGAAGAGCGTCATACAGGGCGATAAAACTTCCGGTTACAGCGGCAGTGCGAGTTCCTCCATCTGCTCTGATTACATCGCAATCAATTAGAATTGTTTTCTCACCTAAACTCTCCAGACTCACCACTGAACGCAAGCTACGGCCTATCAAGCGCCTGATTTCCTGCGAGCGACCAGAAATCCTCATCCCTACTTCCCGGGCTATCCTCGAAGGAGCCGAGCGAGGAAGCATTCCGTATTCTGCCGTAATCCAACCCTGGCCTGTCCCTTTAAGAAAAGAAGGAACCTTGTCCTCAACCGTAGCCGCAATTATCAGCCAGGTGTTGCCGGCCTCAAAATAAACCGAACCCTCAGTGTATGGGTAAAAATTGCGAACAATTTTCACCGGACGTAACTCGTCTGCCTTTCTTCCGTCAAGTCTTTCCATTGAACCCCCTTTCAACCTTTTTAGCTCCTCTTCCCCGGCACTCAAACTTCCAGCGTCATATTTTCTTCGGCCAGTATAATTTTACCTTTGAAACTCAAAGAAGCCTCGCGGTGACAATCTTCACGCGAGAAGTAAGGCCAGAAATGAGTTAAAACCAAAGTTTTCGCCCCGGCCTCGGTAGCGAGAACGCCTGCTTCCTTTGCCGAAAGGTGCCCCACTTTGTTTTCCTCTTTCACCCCTTCAAGCAAAGTTGATTCAGCTAATAGCACTTCCACCCCGGAAAAAAATTTTCCCAAATCTTTTTCATAGCGAGTGTCAGCTGTATAGCCAATCTTCTTTCCTTCAGCTTCCAGAACTATACCCAGAGTCGGCAAAGAATGAGGCATCAAATTAAAATGAAGCTTCACATCGCCAAAGCTAATTTTTTCTTTTGAGACCTCCCGAAAGTCAAAAACATCAACAACATCGTAAATCGTTTTGAGCAAAACTTCCTTCCCACCCGGCGGCAAAAAAAGAGGTAACCGATAATCAATTTTCCTCTCCCCATACTTGAGATAATAACGAAGATAATAAAAATCACTGAAATGATCACCGTGCAGGTGAGTAATTACCACTCCCGAGGGCGGGTAAAGGTGGGGAAAGTTAAGATAATTTAAAAAGGAACCTCCACCAAAATCGATTAGCCAGTTTTGATTTGAAGCTGAAATAAGGTAACCGCTGCAGCTGTGACCATTGTGAGGATGAAGAGCCGTGCTTCCAAGAATAACTATCTTCACCTTAAAACCACCTTTTCCACTCGGGTGATTTCTTTGCCTAAAAAAAGCCGCCCCAACCTCAAGAAATCCTCCGGGTCGTCAGTGGAAAGAAAGCGGTAGGAAGGATTTTTTTCTTTACTTAAAAGTCCTTTTCGCTTAAGGATTCTTTTGGTCTCCCGAGCTGTTTCCTCAGCCGAGCTTATAATTTCAACCTCTTCTCCCATAATTTTTTTGAAAACCGGCATCAGCAAGGGATAGTGAGTGCAACCCAGAATAAGAGTGTCAATACCGGCTTTCTTTAAAGGCTCAAGGTGAAGGCGAGCCACCTCCTCCACTTCTTTCCCTTCCACCTGGCCACGTTCCACAAAATCAACAAATTCTGGCGTAGCCCGGGCAAAAACTTCCAGGCTGGCATCGAGCTCAAGCAAAGCTTTATGATAAGAACTGCTATTAATTGTCCCCACAGTCCCAATCACTCCTACTTTTTTATTTCTTGTAGCTTCAAAGGCTGCTTGAGCTCCAGGCTTTATAACCCCAATAATCGGCAGTTCTTTAAAATTTTTTTGAGCAGCCACCAGGCCAGCTGCTGTTCCCGTATTGCAAGCAATGACCACAAGCTTTACTCCCTCATTTTTCAAAAACTCCACTATCTCCAAAACGAATTTTTCCACTTCTTTCAACTCTCGGGGACCGTAAGGGCAGCGAGCCGTATCGCCAAGGTATATTACTGACTCCTCGGGAAGTAAATCTATAATTTCCCTTAAGACAGTGAGACCACCAACGCCAGAGTCAAAAACACCAATCGGGCATCTTTCAGACAACAAAAAAACCTCCTCCAGCTTGATTTTAGCTTAAAAAGGGATAATTATAAATGAATTATACCCTTATTTGAACCAACCCAATGTTTCAAGGGTTACCTCTTTCTTCCCCCAAAATTTCAGAGCTCTCTTGGCTTTCCCCTGAATTCCAAAGGTTCTAACTCGCAATTCTCCCTTAAATTTTAAAGGATTTTCCCTTTTCTTCTCCCTTAAACTTTAAAGAGAATTGAGGGGAATTTAATTTCCCTGCCCCCTTTGAAAAAGGAGGGAACGATATAAAAGAAGGAGGACCGAAAGAGGATTTATGAACGCTGCTGTTTTCAAATCCTGGCTATTTAAACTAAAAAGTTGAGCCTTTAACTCAGGCCTTATTTTACTGTCCTATCAGAGGTATAAAATAATGATATGAAAACAGGATACGCTACCTTGCCTCTTCATTATGGAAAAGCGCCCGCCTGGCTTTTTGAGAAAATGACCCTGTTAGCCAGAGAAGTCTGCCTGGTAATAATTTCCGAGTTTGGCAGCCGGGAACTTTTAGTTAGGCTGGCCGACCCTTTCTGGTTTCAGGCTTTTGGCTGTCTTTTAGGCTTTGACTGGCACAGTTCTGGTCTTACTACCACCACTACCGCGGCCATCAAGGAGGGGCTCAAACCATTTGAAAAAGAAACTGGTTTTTTCAGCGCCGGAGGGAAGGGAAAGACCGCCTTGAAAACCCCTGAAGAGTTAAGAAAAATTAGCGAAGAAACTGGATTAACCCAAGGTGAAAAGCTGATCGAAGTGAGCCGGGTAACAGCTCGAGTTGATAACAATGCCGTCCAGGACGGCTTCAGTCTTTACCATCATTGCATTTTCTTTGACCATCAGGGAAACTGGGCCGTGGTCCAGCAGGGAATGTCTGACAAGGAAAGACAAGCCCGCCGTTATCACTGGCTCAGCTTTACCTGTCAGGACTTTGCCTGCGAGCCCCATCAGGGAATTATCACCTCTCAGAAAAAAGAAAAGGTGCTCAACCTGGTAGCAGAAGAAAGCGAGGAGACCCGGAAAGCTATGGTTTTTCTGGCTGAAGAAAACCCGGCTAAAGTCAGACAAAAAATAGAAAAAGTTCTTCTTCTGCCCTACCGCCACCAGATAGGTTTAGCCGATATCCAACCGGAAAAATTAGAAAAAACTCTGGTTAAAACTTACCAAAACCCCCCTCCTGACTTCATTGGGCTTTTGAAAACGCCAGGAATAGGAGCTAAAGCCTTAAGGGCCCTGGCTTTAACCGCGGAAATCATTTATGGAACTTCGCTTTCCTGGAAAGATCCGGCTCGCTTTTCTTTTGCTCACGGAGGAAAAGACGGCTACCCTTACCCAGTAAATCGGGAAACTTACCAGAAAACCATTGAGTTTCTTAATGAGTGCACGGAAAAGTCAAGTTTAAAAGGAAAAACAAAAACTGAGGCTTTAAGAAGGCTTCAAAAAATTTATCCCTAAACCGCCTGGCAAGATGATTAATCAAAATGAAAAGTGGCACCGCTCGGAGGGGCATTGGAGGGGCGCCAATGAGACGGTGCCACATTAAAATTTATAATACCATATCATTCTCCTGTCAACCCCGATCATTCTCCCCAAATAACTTAAAAATTTTCTCTTGATAAACCTGAAAAACAACTACTCTCTTATCTGGCCGCTTCCATCAATTACAAACTTGGTGGAAGTAAGTTCAGCCAGGCTCATTGGTCCCCGAGCATGAAGTTTTTGAGTGGAGATGCCTATTTCTGCTCCCATTCCAAACTGGCCACCATCAGTAAAACGAGTGGAGGCGTTGACATAAACAGCCGCCGCGTCAACTTCCGTTTGGAAACGTCGGGCATGAGCATAGTCGTTAGTTACAATTGCTTCTGAGTGTTTGGTTCCATAGGTATTGATGTGGTCAATAGCTTCCTTAATCGATTTAACCACTTTGATAGCTATTTTTAAATCCAAATACTCAGTTTTCCAGTCTTTTTCCGTTGCGGGTTGAGAGTAAGGAATAAGTTGGCGCGTTCTTGAACACCCAAAAATTTCTACTCCACGCTCTTTTAGTGCTTCGCCAATTACAGGTAAGAACTTCTCGGCTATTGAAGCGTGAACCAAAAGCGTTTCGGCTGCGTTGCAAACCCCGGGACGCTGGCACTTAGCATTGATGACAATTTTTTTCGCCATATCTAAATCAGCTGTTTCGTCAACATAGATGTGGCAGTTGCCCACACCTGTCTCAATTACCGGAACCTTAGCATTTTCAATGGTTGAGCGGATAAGAGCCTCTCCTCCGCGAGGGATAAGCACATCAACATAACCAACCAGTTGCATCAAGTCCTGAGCGGCTTCATGAGAAGGGTCTTCAAGATACTGCACGCTATCGGCAGGAAGAGTGGTCTGGCTTAAAGCCTCTCTGATAATACTAGTCAGAGCCAGATTGGAACTCCAGGCCACCGAACTTCCTCTTAAAATTACTGCGTTTCCTGATTTCAAACAAAGTCCTGCAGCATCAACAGTTACATTGGGGCGTGCTTCGTAAATCATCGCCACTACTCCAAGCGGCACTCTAACTTTTTTAATTTCCAGACCATTGGGAATTTTCCAGCCAGCCACCACCTCACCCACTGGGTCTTTAAGCTCGATGACTTCCCTTATGCTTTGAGCCATTTCCCTTATTCGAGCTTCGGTGAGCAAAAGGCGGTCTCTTAAAGCAGGAGAAATCCCTTTCCTGTCCGCTTCCTCAAGGTCAACCTGGTTAGCCTCAAGAATAGCCTTTTCTTTCTCCAGCAATCCCTGGGCTATCAAACTCAGAGCTTCGTTTTTTTCCCGAGTGGATGCTGTAGCCAGCTTAAGGGCCGCTTTCCTTGCCCTCTCACCAGTTTTAAGAACGATTTCTCTCATCTTAACCTCCTTCAGGCAAAATTACTAAAGTATCACGATGAACCACTTCGTCGGATATGGCTCCTTCCAGAAGACAGGCGGCTTCTTCGCATTTTTTCCCTTTAATCTTAGAAATTTCAAAAGAGCTAAAATTAGTTATGCCTTTGGCAAAAACCTGACCTTTCAAGTCAGCAATTTCAATAACCTCGTTGACTTCAAATTTTCCCTCAACCTTAACAATTCCTACGGGAAGAAGGCTTTTATGCCCCTCAACCAGAGCTTTTCTTGCTCCCTCATCAACTACCACTCGGCCGCGAGGCGGGACCACAAAAGCAATCCAGAGCTTTCTTCCCGGCAAGACACGAGAACGGGGATAGAAAAAAGTCCCCTCCTTACCTTCTAGAACTTTTTTTACCACATCCTTTTTCAAGCCATTGGCAATTACCATACCTATCCCGGCTGAGGAAGTCATGGAAGCTGCCTCCAGCTTGGTTACCATTCCTCCTGAAGAAAAATCGCTACCGGCTCCGCCAGCCTGCTCATAAAGAGCAGAAGTAACTTCCTTAACCTCCTTGATAAGATTCCCCTCCCGATCAAAAAAGCCATCAGTGTCTGTCAGGATAATCAGCAAATCAGCCTTGATCGAACAGGCAACCATCGCGCTTAAAGCGTCGTTATCGCCGTAACGAATTTCCTCAACGGCGGTAGCGTCATTTTCATTAACAATCGGCAAAACTCTAAGTTCAAGAAGGCGGTTAAAAGTATTGCGGGCATTTAAAAAACTTGAACGATAAACCAGGTCGTGCTGGGTTAAAAGAATCTGGCCTACCGGGATACCAAAGTGAGAAAAAAATGAGTCATAGTGCTTCATTAATATTGACTGTCCAACTGAAGCCGCTGCCTGAAGCGAAGACATATCCCTCGGACGCGATTTTAAGCCCAGTTTTTCTACCCCGGCGGCAATGGCTCCGGAAGTTACCAGAACACACTTCTTTCCCTGCTTTATTAGCCAGGCTATTTGAGCAGCGATTTCCTTCATCCGGGTCAGGTTCAAACGTCCTTCGGAACCAGCCAGTACACTGGTGCCCACCTTCACCACCACTTTTTCCGCTCGGGAAAGAATACTTTTCTTTCGGTCTTCTTTTATGTTCTTCACCTTCTCACCTTGATTAAAACTTAAAACTAAGGCTTAAAAATAAACTCTCTCTTTCCCACGACTACTCTATCGCCTTCTTTAATTCCCTTTTTCGAAAGCTCTTTTAGCCAGCCCAGTTTTCGGAGACGCTGAAAAAAGTAATCGACAGCTTCAGGGCTTTCCCAGTCTACCTGTTCCACCATTCTGGCTATTTTCTCTCCGGAAACCTCAAATTTACCGGCTTCCAACTTCTTTATTTTAAAGGAATCCAGCTTTATTTTCACTGATTCAGCTGGTTTTATTTCTTCTTTAGCCCGACTAACAACCAGAAAAAGGTAGTCTATTAGCTCTTTAAGGCCCTCGCCGGTTAGACCGGAGATTAAGAAAACCTTCTCTTTTCTCAAGTCAAACTTTCTTTTGAACTCATCGGCTCTTTGCTGAGCTTCTAGAAGGTCGGTTTTGTTACCGGCAATAACCCTCTGTTTTTTTAAAAGAAGCGGATTATAAAGCTTGAGCTCTTCCAGCAACTTTTCGTAGTCTTTTTCGGGAGAATTCAGAGGAAAAGCAAGGTCGAGCAAGAAAAGCAAGACTTTACATCTTTCAATATGACGCAAAAACTGGTCTCCCAAACCTTTTCCGGAATGCGCACCTTCAATTAAGCCCGGTAAGTCAGCCAGAACCAAAGTTTCATCTCCTTTTTGAAGAACCCCCAGATGAGGATAAAGAGTAGTAAAGGGATAGTCAGCCACTTTTGAATGGGCGCGAGTTAAACGATTTAGAAGAGTAGACTTACCAGAATTAGGAAAACCCACCAGGCCAACATCAGCTAAAACTTTAAGCTCAAGATAAATCCATTTTTCTTCTCCAGGCTCTCCTTTTTCAGCAAAATGGGGAGCCTGGCGCACTGAGTTAGCAAACCTAGCGTTACCTTTCCCTCCCTGACCACCCCGGGCAACAATTACTTCCTGCCCCGGACAGACCAGATCAGCCAGAACCTCACCATTTTCGTCTTTTACCAGAGTCCCCGGAGGAACTAGCAAAACTCGGTCTTCCCCGTCTTTTCCTTTCTGATTCTTTCCTTTTCCGTTTTGCCCTTTTTCCGCTTTAAAATGTTGCCTCAAGCGGTACTCGGCTAAAGTTTTTCGACTTTTATCAGCTTTCAGGATAACATTTCCACCTCGGCCACCATCTCCCCCATCAGGACCCCCATGAGGCACAAACTTTTCCCGCCGAAAACTAACACAGCCATCTCCGCCTTTTCCCGCCTTAACCAAAATTTTTGCCTGGTCAACAAACATTTTTTCTTGCCTCTTCCAATTAAAAAAGCGCCTTTCAGGCGCTACTCATTCACGGTACTTTAGACTTTTAGTTTTCTGGGCAAAGAAAGCTCTTGGAAATTCCTTAAGCTGTCCTGGCTGTTAAAGCTAAAAGTAAAGATCCCGTTTAACAGCTTGATAAACTTAAGAGGGAAGAATGTCAACCCGGCGACCCGAAAAAACTACGTAGCCATCAACCAGAGCAAATAGAGTGTGGTCACTGCCGACGCCCACATTTCTTCCGGGATAAAAACGAGTTCCTCTCTGGCGAACAATAATGCTTCCCGCCGTTACCGCCTGGCCACCAAAAGCTTTTACTCCCAGCCTCTTGGAATGGCTGTCTCGTCCGTTTCGGCTGCTTCCGCCGCCTTTCTTATGAGCCAAAAGATCTCACCTCGCTTAATTTTATCATTTAGAAGCTCCTGAAGCCCCCGGAGTTGTTTTTTTATTCGTCCCGGTAGTTTTGACCTCTTTTTTCTCTTCTTTAGCCGAAGTTGTTTTAGTTTTTCTTTCCGCTTTAGCTTCCTCCTTTTTAGATTCGACCACCTTAGCCGTTTTTTTGCCAGCTACTTGTTTTTTAGCTGTCGTCTTCTTTTCTTTGGTTTCTTTAGTCTCTTTGGCTGCCGCTTTTTTAGGCTTCGATTTCTCTTCAGCTTTCTCGCCCGGGAACCTAATCTTAACTATCTTAACTTTAGTCAAATCCTGACGGTGTCCAAAACGCTTACGCTGGCGCTTTTTGGGGCGATACTTAAAACCCTCTATTTTTTCTCCTCTTAAATGCTCAACTATCAGTCCTTCAATTGCTGCCCCTTTTAAATCTTCCGGCCGAGCCAGAATTTTCTCATCCTTCTTTAGCATCAAGATTTCTTCAAAAAAAACTTTTTCGCCTGGTTTTTTGTCCAAGCTTTCAACCACAATTTCCTGGCCTTCAACAACCCGATATTGCTTGCCTCCAGTTTTAATTACCGCGTACATTTCACCTCCAGAACAAAGGATAAGTTTATCAAACTACCCTTTAGCTGTCAAAATCCTGTAAGCGTATAATATATTGGACTTTTGATTATGAAACATCGGTGGAGATTAAATCCCCTTTCCCATCGTTTCCCCCTCAAGCATTATGGAGACCAGGAGGATTGGAAAGCTCCTCCCCTTTTGTTAACTTCTTCAAACCTCTTCCCTCCCCTTAAAATTTAAAAGAGAAGTTTTTTGGTTCTCCCTTGCAGGTGTAAGGGAAGCAAGAAGGATTAAATCCTCCTCAATCCTTCTTCAAGAATTTAAAGAAGAAAAATAAATCACCCCTAAGCCAATTGAACAGCCCCCTTATCTTAAAAGTTCACAATAAAGCCGTGGGTTTTAATTCAGGCGATTTTCCTGAAGGTCAAATTAAAGTATCTTTTGTCTGCGGTCGCCAGTGAGAAAAAAAAGTTCTCTTCTTACAATCTTTAGGGCTGAAAGAGAGAGACCTTCTTTTTCTAAAAAAGGTCTAAGAAGCACATCCGGCCTAATGGTCCTGTCATCACGGGTAGCCAGGAGAAGCCTCAGTAAAACTCCATTTTTCTCAGAAGAAAAGGAAAACTCGGGAAAATCAGTCTGGCGATTAATCACTATTTGTTTTTCCCGATAGGACAACTCTTTCACCCCTGAAAGGTAGGAATTTAGCCGCTGCCGAAACTTAACATCACCAGCGCAAACAGGTGGGAAAAAAACTTCATATTCCGAAAGGGCTACCTTTTCAATTAAAGAGGGCTCTTGAAGAGAGAGATAAGAAGAGCTTAAAGCCTGAAAGCCCTCAGGGAAAAATTTATTCAACCTTCTTCTGACTACTTCTTCTGGCAAACGGGTGGTAAGAAAAATATCAGCCACTTCTGCCTGACTTTCAAAACCAACCGGAGTTGGCGGCCCAAAAGAAATTTTTGGACGAGGACTGAAACCCTTTGTAAAAACCAGAGGAAAGTCTCCTCTCCTTAAAGTTCTTTCCAGTACTTTAACCAATTCCAGCTGAGAAACAAACCTGGCCCAGCCCTTTTTCTCAAACTTAATCCTTAAGCGATACATCCGACCTCACTAGCTTTAAGTCTCCTTGGCAAGCACCACAATTGGTACAGAAATCAAGACAACCAGGGGTTGGCTCACTAGTAAAATAGCGTCGCCACTCTTCCTTCAAGAAATTTTTCTTCACCCCGATATCAATAAAGTCCCAGGGGAGCACCGCTGAAAGGTCAATTCTTTGCTGGTAGCTTTCCCAGTCTAAACCAACTTCTCTTAAGCCTTCCTCCCAGAGGGAAAAAGAAAAATGCTCCTGCCAGCCTTGTAAAAAGCCTTCAGAAAGATAAACCTGGCTTAAAAGGGGAGCAACTTCCCGGCCACCGCGAGCTAAAATCAGCTCAACCGCGCTCATTAAAGGGCTGTGAGCTCTCACCTGAACTCGTCCCTTTCTTAAACTTTCTCTGACAATTTTTATTCTCTCCTCCGCCTCCACGGGAGATACCGCTTCTGCCCACTGAAGGGGAGTAAAAGGCTTGGGAACAAAAATCGAAAGGGTTAGGTTTAACTGAAGCCGCCCCCTTAAGGAAGGAGGAAGGATTTTTTTGCCCAGTTTTAAAACCTCCGAGCAAAGCCAGCCTATTGCTTTGAGGTCCTCTTCGGTCTCTTCTGGTAAACCAACCATAAAGTAAAGCTTGATTTTTTGCCAGCCAGCCCT
>DAIRCJ010000004.1:0-43887 GCA_036796755.1 Candidatus Geothermocultoraceae bacterium
AGCCTCATCTAAGCTTTTCTCTTTGCCAGAGGAGTAAGTCACCTTCAATTTTGTCTCTTTCGGAGTTTTTTCTTCCCAGGTCGGAAAACCCCACTCGCAAAGCAAGTCAATAATCACCGGGGCAAAACGAGTATTGGCCGGTAATATTTCTGCCTCAATTAAACCAGGCACTGAGGGCCTCGCTCAGCTTTCGGCTGGCGAACCTGACTACCGAAGTTGCCCGGGGGTAATCCATTCTAACCGGCCCCAGTAAGCCTACTACCCCAAAGGGTTCTCTTTCGAGGGAAAAACCAGTGGTAACAAAGCTACAATCAGAAAACTGAGATGGGTTCTCTGAACCTATCCTGACTACCAAACCAGAAAGATTATAATAATTTTCGGCTAAAAAGCTGGCTATGGCTCCATTTTCGACTGCTTTAAGAAGATTGACAAACCGATTTGATTGAAAAAACTCAGGTTGAACCGAAAGGAAAGAAAGTCCAGCCAAAAAGAGCTCGTTGCTGAGTAAACACTTAATTGCCTCATCTGAGATTAACCTTATAGCCCGCTTTATCTTTTCAGGTAAAGGACCAGTTTCAGCCAGTCTAGAAAGTTCATTTACCTTCAAGCGATGAGGATAGTTCTGGAAAATCCGCGCTACGATTTCCAGAAACTGGGGTTCAATCGGAAAATCAAGCTTAATGGTTTTTTTAATCACCTGGCCAGTGTTAAAAACAAAAATAACCATAAAAGAAAAAGAATTGATTAAAAATAAGTCAAGATGGCGAAGATAATTGTAAGTTACACCCGGAGCGTAAACAAAAGCTGGATAACCGGTAAGGTCAGAAAGGTAAAGGGGAGTTTCTTTAAGAAGCGAACTGAGGTCGAGAGGATTAGAAAAAAGGCAGTTGAGAACTTCAAGGTCAGTTTGGGTTAGTGCATTTTCGTTCATAGTGGCTTCGGCGTAGAAATGATAGCCAAGCTCAGTTGGTACGCGGCCAGCTGAAATTCTCAATCTCTTAAGGTAGCCCTGCTTTTCAAGAGAAGAAAGATCGTTTCTAACAGTAGCCGAACAGACATCAAGAGAGTAAATCTTCACCAGCTTGGCCGAAGCAACTGGCGTAGCCGTTCTTATGTAATCCTTTACAGCTACCTTTAATATCTCTTTTTTTCTTAAATCAAGCTCTTTATAACGCCTCATAAAAAATTTTTTTACCACCTGAACTTAAAGTTGTCAACCAGATGTAAGCTCATAACATACTGGGCTTTTAATTCAAAAACCCGGGGGATTAAACCCCTCCCTTTAAATTAAAGGGGGAGGTAGAGAGAAAGAACCTTAAGATTCAAGGGTAAAGTGAAGGGAAAATCTTAAGATTTAAAAGGGAGGGTCAAGAGAAAACCTTTAAATTAAAGGAGGAGAAAAAAGAAGGTCCCTTAAGAATAAAAAAAGGCCTAAAGAAGGAGTTCCGTAAAATTTAAAGAAGGAGAACAGAAGAGACTTTTCCGATCCTGATAACTAACAATAATACTCAAAAAGCTGACAAGTCACTTTAGAAAAGGAATCGGGCAAAATCTAAGTCCTCTTAAAAAACTTTAAAAATCTTTATTTAAAAATTAAGACCGGACGCTATATAAATAAAAAGCTCAAAATCATCCTTCTAAAGCCAGCAACAAACGAGAAAAAACTTGATTGGACAGTAAAAGTCCGTTCAGACTGAGAAATATACGGTCGCCTTGAATTTCCACCAGCCCTGTCTCCTGAAGGGAAGACATCACCTGCCTGAATTGTTCTCGTTGATTATACTTAAGCTTATCAAGTAATTCTTTTGCTTCAATTCCCCGAAGAAGTCTTAACCCCAGGAAAATCTTTTCCTCCAGAGACTCCTTGAAAGATAAGGTGTGTGCTTCCTTAATCGGTTTTTCTCCTCGACCCGCTTTTTCCAGGTATTTTTTTAAAGAGGAATAATTGGAAAAACGAAAGTTGCCTATCATACTGGCTGCCGAACAACCCAGACCAAGGTAATCTCCCCTCTCCCAGTAAGTCAGGTTATGCTTACACTCAAAGTGGGGTTTAGCAAAGTTAGAAATCTCATAATGAGTAAAACCCTGCTCCTTGAGGAAAAACTGGGAAAAAACATATTTATCCGCCTGGCTGAACTCGTCGTAACCCTGAAAAAAAACGCCTTTCTCCATTATTTTATACAGGCGAGAATGGCGCTTCAGGGTTAAACTGTAAACTGAAAGGTGCTGGGGATTTAAGGAGGTGGCCAGAGTGAGGGTTTTTTTCCAGTCTTCAAGTGTTTCCCCGGGAACCCCGAAAATCAAATCCAGATTGATATTTTCAAAACCCGCCTTCAGCGCTTCTTCGTAAACCTGGAAATTTTTTTCCGCTGAATGAATCCGGCCCAGAGTTTTTAAGCTTGACGGACTGAAGCTTTGAAACCCCAAACTCAAGCGATTTACTCCGCTTTCCCTCCATTTTTCAAGCTTCTCAAGGTTTACCGATTCAGGATTGGCCTCGAGAGTTACCTCAGCCCCGGGAATTAAGGAAAAATTATCTCTCAAGAAGTTCAAAAAATCCCAGATCAGGTAAGGATCAACCAGCGAAGGGGTGCCACCACCAAAGTAAATTGTCTGGATAACTTTCTTTCTTAAAAGCTTGGTATAGAGGAGCAGTTCAGCCTTTAAGGCTTTAAAATACAAATTGGCTAAGCTTAGCTTTCCGGTATAGGAAACAAAATCACAATAAAAGCAACGCTTCTGGCAAAAAGGAAGATGAACATAAAGAGAAATAGCTCTTTTTTGCACTTCTTTATCTCCTTAAGCCTTTAAAATTTCAATAAAGGCTTCCTGAGGAACTTCAACCTTTCCCAACTGTTTTAACCTTTTTTTGCCCTCTTTTTGCTTCTCCAGAAGCTTTCTCTTCCGGGTAACATCTCCGCCATAACATTTAGCCAGAACATCCTTGCGCAAGGCTTTAATGGTTTCTCTGGCAATTGGTTTTCCCCAGACAGCAGCCTGAACCGGAACATCAAAAAGCTGGCGGGGTATCAGCCCTTTCAGCTTGTTGACCAGCTCCCGACCCCGATAATAAGCTTTGTCCCGATGGGTGATCAGAGAAAGCGCATCCACAACTTCACCGCCAATCAAAACTTCCAGCTTAACAAGGTCAGACTCTCGATAACCCGCAAGCTCATAATCAAAAGAGGCATAACCACGAGTTTTTGATTTGAGCTGATCATAAAAATCAAAAATTATTTCGGCTAAAGGAAAGTTATATTTCAACTCAACCCGCGTGGGGCTTAAAAACAGCATCCCTGTTTGTTCGCCCCTTCTTTCAGTTGAAAGTTCCATCACCGGCCCGATAAACTCACGAGGGGTGATAATTACTGCCGAAACAAAAGGTTCCTCTATGCTTTTTATTTCTCCAAGTTGAGGAAATTTAGCCGGATTGTTGACTTCTATTTTCTTTCCATTCTTAAGGTTCACAACATAAGCAACGTTGGGAGCGGTTGCCAGAAGTTCCAGACCAAACTCTCTTTCCAGTCTTTCTTTTACGATTTCCATATGAAGAAGCCCTAAAAAACCACAGCGAAAGCCAAAACCCAGAGCCTCAGAAGTTTCAGGCTGGTACTGAAAAGAAGGGTCGTTCAGAGCCAGTTTAGCCAGGGAATCCCTCAGTCTTTCATAGTCCCCAGAAAGCAAAGGATAAAGCCCGGAGAAAACGAGAGGTTTCGGGCGTTTGTACCCGGGCAAGGGCTGGGAGGCGGCCCGTCCAACCTCGGTTATGGTATCGCCGATCCGGGTCTGGCTGACATTTTTAATGTTAGCCATTAAATAGCCTACTTCACCAGCTTGAAGTTCGGCCTGAGGAGAAAGACCGGGTAACAGGAAGCCAACTTCGTCCACGGTAAACTCACTTCCCTCGCCCATCAGTTTTATTTCCATTCCCGGCCTGATAATTCCGTCAAAAGCTCTGATTAAGACCACTACCCCTCGATAGGGGTTATAAAAAGAATCAAAGAGCAAAGCTCGCAAAGGCGCTTCTCGGCTCCCCCGAGGCGGTGGAATCTTCTCAATTAAAGTTTGAAGAAGCATTTCCACATTTTCACCGGTTTTAGCGGAAACATAAAGCGCTTCTCGAGCTGGCAAACCCAGGCTTTCCTCTATTTCCTTGGCTACCTTTTCTGGCTCAGCATTAGGAAGATCAATTTTATTAATCACCGGGACTATTTCTAAATTGTTTTCCAGAGCCAGAAGAGCATTGGCCACTGTTTGAGCCTCTACTCCTTGAGTGGCATCAACCACCAGCAAAGCTCCTTCGCAAGCGGCCAGAGCCCGGGAAACTTCATAGGTAAAATCAACATGTCCCGGAGTATCAATTAAATTTAAGACATAGCCCTGATAGTTCAATCTGGCCGCCTGGGCTTTAATGGTAATTCCCCTTTCTCTTTCAATCTCCAGACGGTCAAGATACTGTTCAACCAGTTCTCTCTCAGGAACAGCCCGACAAATTTCCAGAAAGCGGTCGGCCAGGGTTGATTTGCCGTGGTCGATATGGGCAATAATGGCAAAGTTTCTTATCTTTTTTAAATCCGACATAGCCACACCTAAAAGAAAAGTTTAACAGGAAGATTTAAGAAACAAAAGGTAAGTTGAGGCCTCACCTCTGGTTTATTTTGAGCTCAAAATTAGAAAGCGACCAATTAAATAGTTAGCCAAAAATCCGTTTAAAAGGCCGGCGGCCAAACCAAGAAAAGAAAAAAGGGTAAGATAGGCAAGGATAGCTTGGGTACCTAAAATTAAACTGGCAACCAAAAGCTGGGAAAGGTTGTGAAGGTAAGAACCTACCAGGCTTAAACTTAAAAAACTTAAGTAGCGCTTAAAGAAAAGGAAAAGCAAAACCATGGCTAAACTGCTAATTAGAGAAGGGAAAAAACTTAAATAAAAGTTGGGGCTGAAAAGAAAACCAAAAAAAAGTGAGGCTAAAATAACCCTTAAGCTTACTAAAATCAAAACCACAGAGCCGCTAAAGTAAATTAAAGAAAGCAAAGTAATCAGATGGGCGAGGCCAATTTTAAAACCGGGCAGAAAGAAGGGGGAGATAAAATTGTCCAAAGACTGAAAGCCAATTCCTAAAGCTAGAAAAAGTGAAAAGAGGCTTAATCCTCTGGGGTCTGAAAAAACTTCTTTAAAACCTAATTTCCTATCTGATAACGGCATCTAAATCATCACTACCAGAAGTTTTAATAACAATTTTATTTGGCAAACAAATTAGAACATCGCCCTCACGGAAGATGGCTCCCTGTCTCTGGCAGAGCTTATCCGGGCAAGTTGAGCTTATAACTCTCACCCCTGAATTAGCAACCTGAAGTTCCATCAACTTTTTACCTTGGTAAGTTATGGTCTCAAGGTGAGGGTGATTCAGATTGATAACTTTCAATCTTTGGCCATTTAAGTAAACAACTGCCTTTTTAGAGGTTGAAGCCGGGAGAGGAAAAAAGAAAAACTGAAGGAAGCTCAAAAAAATTAGGAAGGTAAGGAGAAAAAAATCTCCAGCTGTGGGTTTAAGCCTGATAATTAACCAGGCATTTGGTGGGGCATTTCTCCACTCCCTGGGGGCAGTCCGGGTTCTTTTCATAATCAATCACCACCAAATTATCCACCAAAGAAAGGCCGTCAGGACAGGCTTTGATGCAAATCCCGCAAGCAATACAACCTTTCTTGCAAACATTGAGAACTTCTTTGCCTCGATCTTTGGAGTTGCAACGCACCATTAAAATTGCTCCCTCAGGAACGAACTTAATCAGTCCGCGAGGACAAGTTGAAACGCAGATGCCACAGCGAGTGCATTTTTCAAGGTCAAAAACTGGAAGTCGGTTTTCATCCATTTTAATAGCTCCAAAAGGGCAAGCTTTTTCGCAGCTTCCATATCCAAGACAACCATAAAGACAAAGCAGATCTCCTTTGGTTTGCTGGTCAGCTATAAGGCAGTCTTGAATGCCATTATAAAAACCTCTTTTAGCTACTTCTGAGCGGTTTAAGCCACAGTGAACAGCCGGAAAAACCTTGTTTTCCTCAATTTTTGCTTCAATTCCCAGAATCCTGGCAACTTCAGCCGCTACTTCGGCACCCCCGGCTCGGCAAGCATCGTAAGAAGCCTCCCCAGCCGCGATGGCTTCAGCTGCTCCTTCACAACCCGGCTTTCCGCACGCACCACAATTTGAACCGGGCAAAACCTCAAGTATTTTTTCTACCAGAGGATTAACCTCTACCGCCAGCTTAATAGAGGCTAAAGCCAGAATAGCTCCCATCAAGAAAGAAAGCCCACCCACTATGCCCGCTGCCTTAATTATCACCAAATAACCCATAGCTTACACCCCAAAAAGGCCAGCAAAGCCCATAAAAGCTAGGGAAGCTAAGGAAGCAATGACAAAGACGATGGGATAACCCTGAAGCCAACGAGGAACTGGCGAAGTTTTCATCCGATCCCTGATCGCCGCCATCATAATGATAGCTAGACCAAAACCCAAAGCAACACTTACTGAGTAAACCACACCCTCTATGAAACTGTAACCATAAGGCATATTGAGCTTGAGAAAGCCAGGTTTAGAAGCTTCAGTAGCCGCTGCTAAAACCGCACAGTTTGTGGTAATCAAAGGAAGGTAAATACCCATTGCTTTATAAAGCGGGGGGCTAACTTTCTTAATAAACATCTCCACAAACTGAACCAGGCTGGCAATGACCAAAATAAAAACGGGAATATAAAGAAACTCGCCCACCCCAAAGGGAACCAGAATATAGTTCCAAGCCAACCAGCTGACCGCGGAGGCTAAAGTCATCACAAAAGTTACCGCCATACTCATCCCAATTGAAGTTTCAACCTGAGAAGAAACACCAAAGAAAGGGCATAAACCGATAAAGCGAATAAAAATGATGTTTTGGACAATAAAGGCTCCAATAAAAAGAAGGAAATAATGCTGGGCTAAACTCATCCTTTAATCCTCCGATTAATATAATTTACTAAAGCCATTAAGAGACCAAAAGTTAAAAAGGCTCCAGGAAAAAGAATTAAAATTCGTGGAGGCTCAAAAGAAGAACCCAGGCTAATCACAGTTTTTTCAAAAAAAACAATTTTACCTGTTCCGAAAAGCTCTCGGAAAAAGCCCATGGTGAACAAAACCCAGATATAACCAAGACCCATCCCCAATCCATCAGCAATTGACTCTAGAAGACCCCTTTTAGAAGCAAAGGCTTCCGCCCGGCCAAGAATAATGCAGTTAACCACAATCAAAGGAATCCAGACTCCCAACCGAGCATAAACCGCCGGGAAGTATGCCCGAAGAACCAGGTCAACAATAGTTACGAAAGAAGCAATGACCACAATAAAAATGGGTATTCTTATTTCATTAGGGGTCACCTTTTTAATTAAAGAGATAATAAAATTGGAACAGACTAAAACAAAAGTCGCCGCCAGTCCCATAAAAATGGCGTTTTCAGCCCGAGTGGAAACCGCCAGGGAAGAGCAAAGACCAATCATCAAAACCATCAAAGGGTTTTCAAGAGTCAGGCCCTTGATAAACTCCTTCCAGATTTTACTCACCATTACCCCCTCCAACCTTCTTTATTGCCTCCAGAGCAGTTTTAACCCCATTGGTAACTGCTTTTGAAGAAATAGTGGCACCGCTTACTGCATCAACATCTTTTTTGACCTCCAACGGGTCTTCAGCTGTTTTCCCCAGAAACTGCTTTTGCCAGTTTTTATTTAATACACCATCGCCAAGGCCAGGAGTTTCTTTAAGGTCAACTATCTCAATGCCTTCAACTCTATCCCGAGAAACTCCTACCATCAAAACAATCGGACCGCCATAGCCACGGGGTAAAACCTGAACAGCATAACCAACCAGCCTCCCACTCTTATCGTAGCCCGAGAAAATCTTATCTACCATCGGAAAATCCTTTTGAGCCCGCTTTTTTAGATTCTCTGAAAGTTTAAACTTTTTAGCTTCAGGTAAAGCTAAACGCGCCGCTTTAACCTGCTGCTCCCATATCTGCTTCTCAATTTTCACCTTAGTTAAAGCAAAAACTCCAGCCAGAGCCCCGGCTGCAATCGCACAAATGATAGCCAAATTCATCCCTAAGAACAAAATCTTTCTCATCTTTTCTCTCCAAAACGCCGCGGTTTAAGAAAGTAATCAATTAAGGGAGTAAGGGCGTTCATAAAAAGAATGGCATAGGTAGTAGCTTCAACAAAGCCAGTGGAAAAAAGGCGAATTAAGATGTTTAAAAAGCCACATCCCAGGCCGAAAATAAAGCGGCCCTGGCGGGTGAGAGGAGTGGTCACATAATCGGTAGCCATAAAGAAAGCGCCAAACAACAAACCACCAGCCAGAAGATGAAAAACTACATCTCCACCAAAGATAGCTGCCGTCAAAGCGGAAGCTCCAATGTAGCCAAGAGGTATTTCCCAGTTGACAACCCGGAAAACAATTAAAAACAAACCACCTAAAACTATCAAAAGAGCAGAAACCTCCCCGATACAACCGTAAGGGTTTTGAATTAAATAAGGCTGGTAAAAACGAGTAAAAGAGTAGACCAGCTCGCCCGCCCTTACCTGCTTAGCTAAAAACAGAGGGGTGGCTCCGGAAAAAGCATCAACCGAAAGTGTTCGATACCAGTTAGAAGTCAAATACCTTGCCCAGGAAATCAAGAGAAAAGCTCTTCCCACCAGCGCTGGATTAAAGACATTGTGCCCAAGGCCTCCAAAAAACTGCTTGCCAACCAGAATGGCAAAAGTCGAACCGATAAAGGGAAGCCAGAGAGGAATTTTAGGGGGCAAGCAAAAAGCCAAAAGCAAACCAGTTAAGAAAGCACTGCCATCAAGAAGAATGGATAAAGGGCGGCGCCTCAGGTAAAGAGCAAAAGCTTCCGCTCCCAGGGCACCAGCTAAGGAGGAAAGAATAACCAGCAGGGAATAGAAACCAAAGGTGTAAACAGCCATAGCAGTCAAAGGCAAAAGAGCCAGGATTACAAGATACATAATTCTGCGGGTATCTTCTGTGCTAAAGAAATGAGGTGAGCTGGAAATATAAAGTTTTTCCGGAGTTATCTCAGGTTTACTCATTTCTTCTTCCTAGCTAAAACTTTAGACTTTCCATATCTAATTAACTGAACCAGAGGCCGCCGAGTAGGGCAGATAAAAGCGCAAGAACCACACTCAATACAATCAAGAGCCCCATTTTTTTCCAGCCCGTCAACATCATCAACCAGAACCAAGTTAGCCAGAGATACCGGTAAAAGAAAAATCGGACAGGCATCAAGGCAACGGCCACAGCGCAAACACTCATTACTGCGGTCGCCTATCTCTTTTTCTCCAGTTTTTAAAGCTAAAATGCCTGAAGTTCCCTTCTGGACGGGAACGGAAAAGTCAAAGACAGAAAAGCCGGTCATCGGTCCGCCAAAAATTACTTTATCAGGTTCTTCGGAAAAACCACCTGCAAATTCCAGGATATCTTTAGCGGGGGTGCCAATTTTTACCCTTAAATTTTTTGGTTCCGCAATTGCTTCTCCACTAACCGTTATCACTCTTTCAACTAGCGGCTCGCCTCTCCAGAAAGCTCGACTTAAGGCAATTGTAGTTTGCACGTTTTGAACATAAGCACCAACCTCAAAAGGCAAAGCTCCTGAAGGAACTTCCCGATTTAACACTGCTTTTATCAAGTGCTTCTCTGAACCCTGGGGATATTTGGTCTTAACTAGGACAACCTCAATATTCTCTTCTTTCTCGACTAGCTTGCTTAAGTTTTCCGCCGCGTCCCTTTTGTTATCTTCCACCACAATTAGGCCTTTTCTTGCTCCTACTGCCAGCATTATCAGCTTCAAACCGGAGATAATTTCTTCTGGTTCTTCCAGCATTAAACGATAATCACAAGTCAGATAAGGTTCGCACTCACATCCGTTAATCAAAACAGTGTCAATTGGCTTGTCTTTAGGCGGAGAAAGCTTAACCTGAGTAGGAAAGGCCGCTCCCCCTAAACCCACCAGGCCAGCTTCCCGAGCTCGGGCTCTTATCTTGTCTGGATTTAAATCACTCTCAGTCAAAGCTGAGAGTTTTTCCTTCCCCAAAGAATCAGAAACTTCCAAAACAATAGAGTTTACCTTTACTCCGGTAAAAGTGAGGCGAGGCTCTATCGCTTTAACTTTGCCGCTGGCAGGAGCGTGAAGGGGAGCAGAAACAAAAGCTTCGTTATCGGCAATTAACTGCCCCTCCTTCACCTCCTCTCCCACCGAAACCAATGGGTTAAGAGGAGCACCAATGTGTTGAGACAAGGGCAAAACTAAGAGAGAAGGTAAGGGCAACTCTTCTATTGTTTTAGAAGCTGCTAAATCCTTCTTTTCTGGTGGGTGAACTCCCCCCTTAAAAGTCAACAAAGCCATTTTCGCTCCACTCCAAAAAAAGAAGAAAAATTTTTAAAAATATATCACAAATTGTAACAATGTCAACTTTCTTGAAAAAAAACTTCTTTGGACTAACAAATTATTTTCCTCAACTTTAGTTGTCAAGCCTTTTTTAAAGTACTTAAACTAAAAATTGTCCCCGAAAAAAATAGGTGCTTCTTTTTGAAAGCTCTCCGGCGAATCAGAAGCGTGAACTATGTTTTCTTCAACCGTCAAAGCATAATCTCCCCTGATGGTTCCGGGCAGAGCCTCCTGAGGGTCGGTCGCTCCCACCATTGACCTCACCACTTTAATTACTCCTTTGCCTTCCAGAATCATCACTACAACCGGTCCTGAGGTAACATAATCAATTAAAGGATCAAAAAAGGGTTTCCCTCGGTGAATCTGATAAAGCTCTTCCGCTTCTTTCCGGGAGACTCTCACCAACCTCAGCTCACAGATATTCAAACCCCTACTTTCAAAACGAGAAATAATTTCCCCCACCAGACCTCTTTTAACCCCATCTGGCTTGATCATCACAAAAGTTCTTTCCTTAGCCATTAAACCTCCCAAAAATGCTTCTATTATTATTCAAAATGAAACTATTTTAAAGTATTTGGAAAATTTTTTTCTCAATCTTAACTGCCAGGAAAATAGCAGCGAACAAAATGACCGTTAGTTACTTCTTCAAACTCCGGTTCCTTTTCGCGACAAATTTCTTTAGCTTTCCAGCAGCGAGGTTCAAATCGGCAACCGGTTAAAACTTCAAGAAAATCCGGCAAGCCACCGTTTAAAACAATCCTTTTTCTCTCTCTCTCTTTACGGGGGTCGGGAACAGGAACCGCCGAAAGCAAAGCCTGGGTGTAAGGGTGTAAGGGTTGGCTGTAAAGCTCCTCATTATCGGCCATTTCCACCAGCACCCCCAAGTACATAACGGCAACCCTATCGCTTAAATAACGGACAACCGAAAGGTCGTGAGATATAAAAAGATAAGAGAGTTTAAACTTTTCTTTTAAATCATAAAGAAGGTTTAGAACCTGAGCTTGAATTGAAACATCGAGAGCCGAGACGGGCTCGTCGCAGACGACCAATTTAGGATTTAAGGCAATAGCCCGGGCAACCCCAATTCGCTGCCTTTGCCCCCCGCTAAACTCGTGAGGATAGCGATTGTAGTGTTCTTTTTTTAAGCCAACGTCTTCCATAAGCCCAAAAACCCTTTCTTTTATCTCCTGACGGTTTCCGAAATGGTGAATAACAAGAGGTTCGGCTATTATCTCCCCCACAGTCATTCGCGGGTTTAAAGAAGAGTAGGGATCCTGAAAGATTATCTGGACCTCTTTCCTGAGCTTTCTCAACTCGCTTTTACTTAAAGTGTTAATTGGGGCTCCCTTAAAATAAATCTCGCCTGATGTAGGCTTGATCAAACCAGCCAGAGAGCGTCCAACCGTAGTTTTCCCGCAACCACTTTCTCCTACCAATCCGAGCGTCTCGCCTTCCTTTATTTCAAAACTCACCCCATCAACAGCTCTTACTACACCAGCCAGCCGCTTAAAAAGAGCTCCCCTTTCCATCGGAAAATGTTTAACTAAATCAACGACTTTGAGCATAATTTTCCTAAATCCTCCTCGGTTTAAAATCTAATTTTCGGGAAAAATGGCAGCGGCTGAACCGCCCGGGAAATACCTCTTCAAAAAGTGGTTCCTCAAGGCGGCAAATCTCCTGAGCAAAATCGCAGCGCGGATGAAAACGACAGCCCGAAGGAAGTTTCACCATTGAAGGAGGGGTTCCAGGAATGGGCTTCAACCTGCCCTTTTTTCTTTCGTCAATCCGGGTTAAAGAGTTAAGTAACCCTTGAGTGTAGGGGTGAAGAGGATGATAAAAAACATTATCCACCGGACCATATTCATAAGTGCGACCGGCATACATCACCAGAATGGAAGTAGCCATTTTGGCAACAATCCCTAAATTGTGAGTTATCAGCATAACCGTTGAGTGGTACTCTTCTTTCAGTTTCATTAGCAAATCAAGGATTTGAGCTTCAACGGTTACATCCAGTGCTGTTGTTGGCTCATCAGCAATTAAAAAATCAGGGTTGCAGGAAAGAGCCATTGCGATCATAACTCGCTGTCTCATTCCCCCGCTAAACTGATGAGGATAATCGGAAAGACGGGCACGAGGATTGGAAATTCCAACCTGCGATAAAAGCTCAACTGCCCTTTCTTCAGCCTCTTTTTTCGTCATCTTGCTGTGAGCCCTGATAGCTTCAGTAAGCTGATAGCCAATTGTTAAAACCGGGTTCAGGGAGGTCATCGGGTCCTGAAAAATCATTGATATTCTGTTTCCCCGCAGTTTTCTAACCTCCTCATCGCTCATCTTTAAAATGTCATCACCTTTAAAAAAGACGCTTCCCTTGACTATCTTTGCCGGCGGAAAAGGAAGAAGCTTTATTAAGCTCAAAGAGGTTACACTTTTCCCTGAACCCGACTCGCCAACCACTCCAAAAGTCTCTCCTTTTTTAACAGAAAAACTCACCTCATCCACCGCCCTTAAGGTGCCAGCCAGCAAACGAAACTCAACAGTCAAATCCTTAACTTCCAGCAAATTCTCCATCCTCACTCCTTCAATCGGGGGTCAAGGGCATCCCGCAAACCATCCCCAAGCAAGACAAAGCCCAGTACAGTCAAGAGTATGGCTAAGCCGGGAAAGATCATTAACCAGGGGGAAGTAAAAATATAATTACGGGACTCGGAAAGCATATAGCCCCAGGAGGGGGTGGGCGGCTGAACTCCAATACCCAGAAAGCTCAAAGCCGCTTCCGAGATGATTGCCCCGCCCACACTCATAGTGGCATAAACAATCACCGGCGCAATTGCATTGGGCAAAATGTGCTTAAGAATTATTCTTAAGTCACTGGCTCCCAGGGAGCGAGCGGCTTCCACATAGTCGTTTTGTTTGACTTGAAGAACAGAACTTCTAAATACGCGGGCTATTGAGGGCCAGCCTAAAATTCCAATAGCTAAAATTACATTTTGAATCCCAAATCCCAGAACGGAAATCAAGGCAATCGAGCCGAGAACATAGGGGAAGGCAAAAAAGACATCGGCCAGTCTCATCAGTAAAGAATCAATCCAGCCGCCGTAATAGCCGGCAACTGCTCCAACAATCAGACCAATAACTACCATTAAAAAAACCGCTGCCAGACCAACCTCCAGAGAAACCCGCGCTCCAAAAACTATGCGGCTAAAGACATCCCTCCCTAAAAGATCGGTTCCCATCAGGTGTTTTGATGAAGGAGGGAGTAAAGAGTTTTGAGCCATAGTCTGACTTTTTATCTCAATCGGGTCATAAGGAGCAATAAACTCAGCCAACAAAGCAACTAAAAAGACAAAAATTATCAAAAAAAGACCAAGCATGGCCAGGCGGTTTCTTACCAGACGCTTCCAGACATCTAGCCAGAGAGTTGAAACAACTGCTTCCTCTTCCAGGGTCTCTTCCTTTAGTAAAGTGTCAGCCAGTTTTAATCCTCCCTTTTACCGTAACGAATCCGGGGATCAAGAAAAGCATAAGAAATATCTACCAGCAAGTTTAGAAAAACATAGATAAATATCATCACAATCACTCCACCTAAAACCACCGGGTAGTCTCTCTGCAAAATCGCAATGTAAATCTCGTAGCCGACACCCGGCCAGTTAAAAACCGTCTCGGTTAAGATTGCTCCTCCCATTAAAGCCCCCAAATCCAGACCAATAAAAGTCACCACTGGAATTAAAGCATTTTTCAGCCCGTGCCTTTTAATAACTTGCCAAGAAGTCAAGCCCTTTGAATAAGCAGTACGGATATAATCCTGTCGCATCACTTCAATCATCTGAGTTCTCATCAAGCGAGCTACATAAGCAATTGAAGTTGCGGCTAAAGTCACTGAAGGAAGAATGTAATAAGAAAGGGAGCCATCGCCCATCCCCGAGATAGGCAGCCAGGAAAGCTTAACCCCAAACAAAATTTGCAAAAGCAAGCCCAACCAGAAAACTGGAACCGCCACTAGAATACTTGAACTTAAAGTCACAAAAACATCAATCAGAGAGTACCTTTTAATTGCCGAGATTAAACCAACAGCAATTCCAAAAACGATCTCCAGAAAAATAGCGGCTAAAGCCAGACGAATAGAGTTGGGAAACTTCTCGGCTAAAATCTCCTTAACTTCAATCCCCTTCTGGTAAGAGGTGCCCAGGTCAAGATGAATCAGAGAATCAAGGTAGTGAAGATACTGGATATGAACCGGGCGGTCAAGCCAAAGTTCGTGACGAATTTGCTTATAACGACGTGGGTCAATTGCTTTTTCCCCGGTAAGCAAGCGCACTGGATCACCAGGGATTAAATACATTAAAACAAACAAAAGAAAAGTGGTTCCCAGAAGAACCGGTATGACCTGTAAAACTCTTCTAATTATATATTTAATCATTAAAGCTAATTTTACTCACTCTAAGAAAAATTTGGGAACACAAAAAAAGGCAGCCCGCCAGCTGGCGGGCTGCCCCCCCGCAAAGAGAGCCCTACTTTTCCAGCCAGACCTTCTCCAGATGAATCAAGCCCATAGGAGAGTAAACCAAGCCTCTAACCCACTTTTGAGCCACTGCCCGATGGGAGTAAAAAACTACGGGAACAACGGCAGCATCATCAAGAATAAGTTTTTCCACTTGCTGGTAAAGAGAAATTCTCTTGTTTTCATCAGGTTCCTTTCGAGCTTCATCAAGAAGTCTATCAACTTCGGGATTGCTGTAGCGCGAGGTGTTGTCCATACCTATATTCTTGGAGTAGAAAAGCGGATAAAGCATATTATCCATTATGGGATAGTCCATAATCCAGCCGTCCCGGGCAATTTGATGCTTCCCTTTCTGCCGATAATCAAGAAACTGAGCCCATTCCATCCCTTTTAAATTGACATTAATGCCAATGTCTTTCAGGTTTGCTTGAACTGCCTGCATAATATCTTCATGTCCAGAGCCAGCGTTAAAAGAGAGTTCGAGAGGGGGTAAACCTTTCCCTTCGGGATAGCCTGCTTCAGCCAGAAGTTTCTTGGCCTCTTCCAGGTCATATCGGCAATATTTGCCCTGATCAGGCAGAAAACCAACGGTACCGGGAGGAACCAGTCCGGTTGCTGGCTTCCGAGTGCCTTCAAAAATGGTCTTCACAATGGCTTCTCGATTAATTGCCAGGCTTATAGCCGCCCTTAACTTGGTATTTTTCAGGTATTTATCCTGGTTATTCAAGTTTAAGTAATAAGTTGCCATTTCACCGCCAAGAAGAACCTGCTTGCCAGGCTCAACTGTATAACCATCCTTACTTTCTCCCCATTTTTTAATGGCTGCCTGGACTTGACCAGCTGGTATGCTGTCGTGGTAATCAAGCTTGCCAGCTTGAAATTCAAGGAAAGCCGTCTGCTCATCCTTGAAAATCTTGAACTCTACCCCATCAAGATAAGGCTTGGTCCCGTAGTAGTCATCAAACCTTTTAACCTTTATGTACTGGTCTTTCTTCCAGGGTTCAGCCATCATAAAGGGACCGTTACCAATGGGTTTCAAAGCAAAGGCCTTGGGGTCTTTTTCAACTTCTTCTTTGGGAACCGGAGCTAAAGCTGGATGGCCAACCACATAGATAAAATCAGGAAAACCATACTTCAGTTTAACTTCCAGAGTATAATCATCAACTGCTTTGACCCCGGACATTGTCTCAGCTTTGCCTGCCTGCACTTCATCAAAGCCTTCAACCGGAGCTAAGTGATAAGCTATGTCTGATGGTGGATCAGTCTTAGGGCTGGCAATCCGATTCCAGGCATAAACAAAATCCTGAGCCTTAACCTCTCTTCCGTTGTGAAATTTGGTGCCTTTTCTTAACTTGAAGGTCCAGACTGTAAAATCATTGTTGTGCTCCCAGCTTTCCGCCACCGCCGGCACCAGCTTGGAAGTCAGGGGGTCGAAATCAACCAGACTATCAAAAACATTAGCGACAACATGGACTCCCTGCGATTCTTGAGCATTATAGGGGTCAATGTAAGCAGGGTTAGCAATATAGAAGGTCAAGATGCCGCCTTTTTTTGGACCCTCTGCTTTTTCAACCTTTTTCTTTTCAGGAGCACATCCACCCAAAGCCAGAACTACAAATAACAGAAGAACTAAACCAGCGAAAAAAAATCTCCTTCTCAAAACAAACCATCCCCCTTTCATAATATTTTCCAAAAACCGGCTATAAACTAACCACCCCCTTTAACAGGAAATTTAATCTTATAAAGACATTTTATAATAACACAACCCCTGCCATTTACAAGGGAATTTTATACATTTCAAAAATTTTGCCGCTAAAATTTATTCAAGAACAGTAATGGCGGCGTAATCAACCCAGCCGTAACCATTAGCCCGAAAATTCTTCACCTTATCACTTACCAGCCAGGAAGAAAGAGTATAAAAAAGGGGTCTGGCTACTTTTTCTTCTTCAACCAGCTTTGTCGCTTGCTCTAAAATCACTTTTCTTTTTTCTCCCTCCAGTTGAGACGATTGGTTAATTAAAATGTCAAAACGAGAAGAGTTAAAGAAAGAAAAATTCGCTTCCCCCTTAGAGTGAAAAAGAGGGCGCAAGAAGGCTTCAGATGAAGGGTAGTCAGCAACCCAGAAAAAGGGAAATAAAATAAGGTTCTTTCCGTTTAAAGCCTCGAAAAACAGGGGCCAGTCAAGAAGTTGAATTTTCAAATTAGCTCTCTCCGCCTGAAAATCCTGGGCTAATAATTTAGCCAGATAGGAATATTCATTTGAAGAAGGAAAAGTAAGAACTATTCTTGAAAGGGAAGGGCCTGAGCCAGAGAAAGCGCGACTACCGGCTGAAAAACTTTCCGAAAAAACCGCCCTTTTCCTTGGTCCAGCATCCCACAAAAAAGGAGGAACAAAAAAATCAGCTGGTTTAAGTCTTTCCTTTTCCAGCCGGGAACTTATTTTTTTGGCTTTAACCAGAGAGAAAAGATAGTCTCTCTCTTCCCGAGAAATTTTCACCCGGCTTTTTAAATTAAACATCAAATAAGAAAGAGCTAAAACAGGAAAACTTTTCAGCTTCGCCCGCAACTTTCTCTGCGGCTTCAGTTGAGAACAAATCTCATCATCAGCAAAAACTTCCTGAACCTTTCCCCTCTGAAAAGCTCGCCAGGCCTCCTCGCTGCTTTTGAAAAAGAAAAAAACTATTTTTTGAAGAGCTGGTTTTTTCCCCCAGTAATAAGGGTTTCTTTTTAAAACAATTTTATTTCCTTTTTCCCAGCTTGAAACCAGAAACGGTCCGGTACCAGTTGGCCTTTTGCCAAAAATTTCAGGGTTTTTACTCCACTCCGCTATTGAATAGACAAAAGCCACCGGAACCCCAAGTTTTTGAGGAAAAATAGAGTCAGGTTTCTTTAAGCTAACTTTTAAAGTAAAATCATCAACAGCTTGAATCCCTTTAATCTCGGCTCTTCTCCCGGATACAAACTCCTCATAACCTTCCAGATGGGAAAAAATTTCCTTAACTGATTGGTTTTCTTTTCCCTCCCGGCAAGCCCTTTCCCAGCACTTCTTAACTGTTTGGGCTACCAGAATCTCTCCATTTGAAAAACTGACATTCCTTCTTAAATGAAAGAGCCACTCCCGGTAATGAGAGTCCGAACTCCAGTTTACTGCCAAGGCAGGTAAGGCTTTCATAGTAAAGTTGTCATATTTCACCAGGCTTTCAAGAACTTGAGAAAGCAGGTTTGCTTTCTCAGGAGGAGTGCTAATCGGGTCAAAAGGCAAAGGTTCTTCCTTTAAGAAAGCAGTGTAAGTGGGATTTAACTTTTTCTTGACCCTTTCTTTTCCAGGTCTATTCAAAGTAGAAAGGTTAGTGCATCCAGTTAAAAGCAAAAAAAAAGTAAGAGGGAAATTAATCTGATAAAAAATTTATTTAAGGATAAGGGCATCCCTTACTGGGACCAGAAAAAAACCAGCAAAACGGTGGTGGTGACAAAGCCAACCGCCAGAGCAATGGTAATTCGATCAAGGTACTTTTCCATCACGGTTGTCCCTATGAAACTTGAGGAGCCCGAAATAGCTGTTGAAAGCCCCGTTCCCCGGCCGGAATGAAGCAAAACAGCAATTATCAAGCCTATGGAAAACAAAAGATGAAAAACTATTAACAATGTAATCATTTTACCTTCAGTAAAACAATTTAACATTTTTTTTATCTTATATCAAGCTAAGCCCGAGAGGACAGGCTTGCTTTTCAGCCCAATTTTTATCCCATTTTTACCTGTCTTTTTCTTTTTCTTTAAAAAATTTATAACCATAAAGGGCTAAATGTGATATAATTAGTAATTAATTAAAAAAATAAGGGTCTAAAAAATAGGTGAAGTTAAAAACAGGAATTTCCGGTTTAGATGAAATGCTTCATGGAGGGGTCTATGAGAAAAGTGCTACTTCCATTAACGGCCCAGCTGGTTCCGGTAAAACCACTCTCTGTCTCCAGTTTTTAGCCGGGGGTGTTCAAAACAATGAAGCTGGCCTCTATGTGACTTTCGAGCAGTTTCCGGAACAGCTCTACCGGGACGCCAAAAACTTCGGCTGGGACCTCGAAAAATGGGAAAGCGAAGGCAAAGTCAAAGTCTTGTTTACCTCCCCAGAAGAGTTTGTAACCGAAATCGAGACCCAGCTGGGACTAATAGACCAGCTGGTTATGGAAAAGGAAATAAAAAGAATAGTGATTGACCCGGTAAGTTATTTTCGCTTTTTGTCCAATAACTCAAATGAGCTGAGAAAAACTTACTACAAGCTTATTAACGGACTCAAAAGAGCTGGTCTAACCAGCTTTCTGGTTTGCGAAACCACCCGCTTTTTTGGCAACTCAGGAGAAATTGATGAAGAGTTGGCTTTTGTGGTTGACAACATCATCATCCTTCGCTATGTGGAAATTGAGTCTTCCATTCAACATGCCATTGCTATCGTGAAAAGTCGGGGCTCGAAGAGAGCTAAAGACATAAGACAGTATGATATCACTGATAAAGGTATAGTAATCTCCAGCACTTTCAAGGGGCAAGAAGGCATACTTACCGGCATTCCTCGCAAGAGCTTAGCCGAAAAAGTGGCCGGGGAATTTGAACTTTAAAAATAAACAAAACTTCATTCAGGAGGCAGTTTGAAAAACCCGGAACTGGTTTTTGATTTCCTGACCATCATTCTTTATCTGGGAACTGCTTTACTTCTCCTCCTTTATAACCTCAAGCGCCCTTCGCCAACCCGGATTTATTTGATAATTGCCTTCCTTCTCACCGCCGGAAGTTTCAGCCTCTGGCTGGCAACTGAGTTTTCCAGCTTTGTTTTAATCCCTTTAATCCGTGAATACCTTTTTGCTCTAGGGCTCGTTTTCTTCACCACTGTGGTAGTGGGAAACCTTTTCCCTTACCCCCACTTGAGCTTTTATTATCTTTTGACCAGCCTGGGTCTGACTTCAATTTTCTCCGCCCTTGCCCTGGCTGATTTAAACCTCAAACTTACTGATTACTCTGCTCACTGGAGTTTCCCTGTCTGGTTAGTCGTTCAGATAGTCATTCTGGGAGTTCTTTCTTACTTTTTAATTCGCTCAGCCCTAAAAACAAAAAAGAGAGGACCAATCGTTTACACCGCTGTTTTCCTTCTTTTCTTAAGCGAGAGATTAATTGAAGGGATGGAAACTTACATTTTAAAAGAATTTTTTGAACCCGAAATGCTAATTGAGCGGTGCCTCCATTTGCTGGCTGCCCTTCTGGTATTTACCTATGCTGCTTACGGTCTGGTAAAAATATCCCTTGAAGAAAAAGGGGAGGTTTAATCTTCTTTTCCTGCTTTTTCTTGAAGTTTTTTCAAAAAGGCCGTTTCTTCTTCGCCTAAAACGGCTTTTTCAAGAAGGTCAGGCCTTTTTTTAAAGGTTTTTTCCAGAGCCTTTTCCCGCCGCCATTTCTCAATTTCCTTGTGATTACCGGAAAGTAAAACCTCTGGCACTTTCAGGCCTAGATACTCGCGGGGGCGTGTATACTGAGGATACTCCAGCAAACTAAAACTAAAACTTTCCTCAACTAAAGAATCTCCTGAACCTACCACACCAGGAATTAACCGAGCTACCGCTTCCAAAATTACCAGGGCTGCAACTTCACCACCAGCCAGAACATAATCGCCAACCGAGATCTCGTAACTAGCAAGCTCCCTGACTCTATCATCTATCCCTTCGTACCGACCACAAAGAAAAACCAGCCTCTTTTTTCTGGCAAGCTCAGCCGCCAGTTCCTGGTTAAAAACTTCTCCCGAAGGGGAAAGGAAAACTACCGCCGCTTTCTTTTTAACTTCCCTCGGGGTCCTGACCTTTAAAATGGAAAATAAAGCTCGAAAAAAGGGCTCCGGCCGCATTACCATTCCCGGACCACCGCCGTAAGGCTGGTCGTCAACCTGGCGATGGGGAAGAGGAGTGTAGTCTCTAAGGTTATGCAGCTCAACCTTTAAAAGTTTTTTTTCCTGAGCTATTTTTAAAAGCCCTAGGGAAAGAGGTGAACTAAAGTAGTCAGGAAAAATGGTCAAAATATAAACTTTCATCAAAGCTCTAGAAGGCCAGGAATTTCTTCAATGATTACCTTCCCTTCCTTAACCTTAACTTCCTTTATTACTTCTTTGACCGCCGGAATTAAATACTTTCCTCTGTCAACAAAATAAACATCGTTAGCCCCGGTTTTCATTATTGAAGTTATCTCTCCCAGATACTTTCCCTCAAGAGTGTAACATTTTAAGCCAATAATCTCGTGAAACCAGTACTCGTCGTCCCCAAGCTTTTTAGCCTCGGCCAGAGGTATCTGGAGACAGCGTTTTAAAATTATTTCTGGTCTCGGGAGTTCATCAGTTTCCCGAAACCTCAAAAAAGCTTTCTCTCCCTTGCTTTTTACCTCTTTAATGCTGACCTGACTTAAGTTTAAAAGCGGAGGGGCTAAGAAAAACCGAGCTTTTGGTCTTAGCCTCTCCGCTTCCTCAGTTAATATATCTACGGAGAACCAGCCGTGCCCTTCGTAACGTTTAAGATAAGCAACCGAAAGATATTTCGTCTTTTCTTTTTCAGTCAAGTATTTCAACAATTGCTCTTTTGCCCTGCTTGACAGCAGTTGCTCTCACCAGGGTTCTTAAAGCTTGAGCAATTCTTCCCTGCTTGCCGATTACTTTACCAACATCATCCGGCGCTACCTTAAGCTGGAGAATAACCGATCGGTCGCCCTCGACCACATTCACACTAACCTCATCGGGTTTGTCAACTAAAGATTTGGCAACATACTCTAACAAGTCTTTCATCTCACAACCTCCCTATTCTTGATTTTCCGTTTGATTTTCTTTCTGAAGTCCGGAAATTCTTAAAAGTTTATCCACTGTTTCGCTTGGCTTGGCACCCTGACTTAACCAGTAAGTAACTCTTTCCCGGTCAATCTTAACCAATGAAGGTTCTTTTCTGGGGTCATAATAACCCAGAATCTCAATAAATCGTCCATCACGAGGGGCACGGCTATCAGTAGCAACCACTCGGTAAAACGGTTTCTTCTTGCTACCGTAGCGCGCTAACCTTAATCTTACGGCCAAAAAATCACCTCCTTCTTAAAAATCTTTACCAAATGAAAAAGGCAGCTTGCCTCTATTTTTAGCCAGTTTCTTTACCAACTTTTTCGACTCCTCAAATCCCTTTAGCAATTGGTTAACTTCAAGCAAAGAAGTGCCGCTGCCTTTAGCAATTCTTTCCTTCCTTTTGCCCTTAATTATACCTGGATTTTTTCTTTCTTCAAGGGTCATTGACTGAATTATGGCTTTCATCTGCTTAATTTTCTTCTCATCAAAAGGCAAAGACTTAAGCTTAGCCGCGCCTGGAAGATACTGAATAATTTCTTTCAACGGGCCGAGCTTCTCGGCTTCTTCCAGCTGAGCCAAAAAGTCGGATAAATCAAACTCCGCTTTAACCAGTTTTTTCTCTAATTCCTGAGCCTTTTTTAAATCCACTTCTGCCTGGGCTTTTTCCACCAGAGTCAGAACATCGCCCATCCCTAAAATCCGGGTAGCCATTCTTTCGGGATAAAACTCCTGAAAATTCTGAATTTTTTCTCCATCGCTGGCAAAATAGACTGGCTTGTTTGTCACTTTAACTGCCGAAAGAGCGGCCCCGCCTCGGGAATCGCCATCAAGCTTGGTTAAAATAATCCCCTCAAAGCCAACTTTTTCCTCAAACTGGACTGCCTGATTTAAAGCGTCCTGGCCAACCATTGAATCCAGGATAAAGAAGGTATAGCGGGGATTAAAAGTTTCTTTTAACTCCTTCACTTCCTTCATTAAATCCTCGTCAATATGAAGGCGCCCGGCTGTGTCAACAATCACCACTTCAAAGCCCTCGCTTTTCGCTTTCTCCAGGCTTTTTTCTACCACTTCCCGGGGAGTCCCGCCTTCAGTAAAAGCCGTCAGGGAGTTCTCTTCGGCTAAAATCACAAGCTGTCTTTGAGCAGCTGCCCTCTGGAAATCAGCCGCTACTAAAAGAGACTTCAATCCTTTTCTTTTTAGAAATTTTCCTAACTTCACGGCAGCGGTGGTTTTCCCCGAACCTTGAAGACCGACCAACATCACCAGAAAAGGGAAAGGAGAACCCAGGTTGAGCTCTTTCTTGCTGGACCCCAGAATTTTAACTAGCTCATCGTGAACAATCTTGACTATTTGCTGGGCAGGGGTGATGCTTTCCAGAACCTCCTGCCCAACTGCTTTTTTTTCAACCTCAGCGATAAAATCTTTAACCACCTTATAATTAACATCAGCTTCCAGCAAAACCAGCTTTAACTGGCGAAGACCCTCCTTAACCTGCTTTTCGCTTAAGCGCCCCCGGGAAAAGAAAAAAGCTAGAGCTGACTGAACTTTTTCTGTTAAGGTTTCAAACATTTTCAGGCTCCGTTTTCAAAAAGCAAGGCTCCTTTTCTCCTTTTAATTGCTGCCCCGATAAAGTCGCGAAAAAGAGGATGGGGGTTTGTTGGGCGGGACTTAAACTCGGGATGAAACTGGGTTGCCACAAACCAGGGGTGGTCGGGAAGCTCAATGATCTCAACTAACTCACCATCAGGAAAGGTTCCACTGACAACCAGTCCTTTCTTCTCCAGAATTTCTCGGTATTTATTATTCACTTCATAGCGGTGGCGATGGCGTTCATAAACTAAAGAGGCAGCGTAAGCTTGCCAGGTTTTAGTGTCTTTTTCAATCTGGCAGGGGTAAGCTCCCAAACGCATCGTTCCCCCATAAAGTGAAACTTTCTTTTGTTCAGGCAATAAATCAATCACCGGATAAGGAGTGCTTGAATCAAATTCGGAACTGTTTGCCTCTTTCAACCCGGCTACATTTCGGGCAAACTCAATTACTGCGCATTGCAGGCCTAGACAAATACCGAGAAAGGGAATTTCGTTTTCTCGGGCATAGCGAATAGCATTAATCTTGCCTTCAATGCCTCGCACACCAAAACCACCAGGAACTAAAACGCAGTCGGACTTTTTCAAGAACTCCTCTACTTCCTGGGAAGTGAGGGCTTCAGCATCGACCCAGTTCAAGTTAATTTCTACTCCATGATAAAAGCCAGCGTGACGAAGGGCCTCGACCACCGAAAGGTAAGCATCAGGAAGTTTAACATATTTTCCAACCAGAGCCACATTTATCTGACCCCTCAAGTTTCTAATCTTATTGACCAGAGCCTCCCACTCGCTCAAGTTTGGTCGCCGATGCCAGCCAAAATGCTTTAAAACAATCTGAGCCAGCCCTTCTTCATGCAAAGAAAGGGGAACTTCATAAATGCTTTCAGCGTCAACAGCCGAAATCACCTCAGCTGGCTCCACATCGCAAAAAAGAGCTATTTTCTTGCGGATATCAAAGTCAAGCGGCCAGTCCGAGCGGCAAACAATAGCATCCGGTTGGATACCAATCTCCCTGAGCTTCATTACGCTGTGCTGGGTTGGTTTGGTTTTTAGCTCCGAGGGGGCTTTCAAATAAGGAACCAGGGTGACATGTATATAAAAAACATTGTCCCGGCCGACATCTTTTTTAAACTGCCGAATTGCCTCCAGAAAAGGCAAGCCCTCAATGTCACCAACCGTTCCCCCAATCTCAGTAATTATCACATCTGGACTGTTAATTTCCGCTAGCTTCCAGATTCTTTCTTTAATCTCATTAGTAACATGTGGGATAACCTGAACAGTTCCGCCTAAATACTTGCCTTCCCTTTCCTTATTAATAATCGACCAGTAAATTGAACCCGCGGTAACATTGCAGTCCTTACTTAAATTTTCGTCAATAAACCTTTCATAATGCCCCAGATCAAGATCGGTTTCCCCTCCATCTTCGGTAACAAAAACTTCCCCATGCTGATAGGGATTCATTGTTCCCGGGTCAACATTTAAGTAAGGGTCAAGCTTCTGAATGGTCACTTTGTAACCCGAAGACTTTAGAAGGCAACCTAGAGAAGCCGAGGTTATGCCTTTTCCAATAGAAGAAACCACACCACCGGTTATAAAAATAAACTTACTCAAGCTTCCTCTCTTTCAACCGACCAAGATTATCAAAAAACCTCAAAAAAGCAAATTTTTCAAAAAAAAGGGAAAAAGAAGAAAATTCAGCTAAGAGATGAAGTAAGACCATCAAAATCACTATTCCCAGCTTTGCTTTCCCGTCAGTTAAAACCAGAGAAAAAGAAAGACCCAAGAAACCTCCTAATAAGTTTGAGCCGCCATCGCCCAGCATCATCCTTTCCTTTAAATCATACCAGAGAATCAAGACAAAAGGGGGCAAAAAGCTAACCCAGAGCAACCACCAAACTGACCTTATCTCCGTTCTTAAGCTGCTAAAATACCAGGCCAGCAAAGAAAAAAGGGAAAAAAACAGAAAAACTTTACCCGCTCGGCCAGGTCTTAAATCCAGAAGATTTAAAAAGTTAGCCAGCAAACTAATTAAAAAAGCATTCAAGAATAAAAGCCAGATAGAAGGAGAAAAAAAGGCTGAATAAATCAAAGAAGCTAAAAAAATTACTACAGCCTTCAAAAAGCCGGTTGTCACCTTTCCTTTAAAAAAAGCACTAAAATGACCTTTAAAACCCCGAGTTTCCCCGCTGCCGAAAAGGTCATCTAAAAGGCCGGCTAAAAAGAGAATGGTCAACAAAAAGAGGGAAGAGTAAAAAACCGAGTAATCCAGAGGATAGAAAAGCAAAAAGGAAAACAGGGCGCCAGAGCCGGCAGCTATAAAGAAAGCAAGAAAGAAAACAGGGCCAGCTAAAGCAATTTTCTTTCCCTGGTAGTTTACCTTTACGGCAAACTCCTGTTGGAAAAGTTTCTTAACCTTTTTAAGGAAAAAAAAGCTCAAAGCAAAAGAAAAAAGAAAGGTTGCGGCAAGTATCAAACTAAACTCTAACCCCATCAGCGCCTTCCAGCAAGCTTAAGAAAAGATAAGGCAGGAAAAAGGAAATAATAAGGGCAGGAATAACTATTCCCGAGTCATTGAGAAGAAAACCAACAACACCAGCCAGAAGTGAAGAATAAAAGGCGCTTTTCAGAAAAGGTCTTTCGGAAAAGAAATTCTTTAGCCAGCCCTCTGGTCGAAAAAACAAGGCAATGAGAAAGACAAAGGTTAAGAGGAAAAAGAAAGACCAAGGACTGTAGCGAAAAACTCTCCAGTTAGTATCGGCCTTTCGGGCCACAGTCAAAAAAAGCGAAGAAATGCCTTCCTCTTCCACTAAGGTAAATGTTCGAGCCAGATGAGTCCGGTTAGCCGGAGGACGAGAAAGGTCATAAGCAACAAAAAGAGTAACTAACAAAAGGCCAATTAAAAAAATAAATAAAATCTTTTTAAAAGAAATTTTAGTTTTAAAAATGGAAAGAAGGAAAAAACTTAAAGCGGTAAAGGCGGTTAAAGTACCGCCAAAGTCGGCACCGAGAGAAGGCCAGCCTACCAAAAAGAAAAAGGCCATAACGGCTAAAACAAGCCAGCTCTTCCTTTCTGAGAATTTATGGTTCCTCTCCAGCAAAAGAGCCAGAAAAAGAAGAAAGACTGAAAGTAAAATGGCCATCTCTTCGTTACCCAAACCAAAAAAACGGGCTCCAAGAATCGAAGAATAGCCAAAAACGCTATCTAGAGATTGCTTAGAACCGGTAAAAAGGTCGTAAACCAGCCAGCAAAAGGTCAAAAAAGTGACGGAGAGATAAGAGTAATCTTTATTCCCCGACCAGTAATAAATCCGAATAAGCAGAAAGCAGAAGAAAAATATCAACAAAACCAGAGTTAAAAACGGCTTATCCCAGCTGGTTACCAGTCCGGGCCAGATCTGGAAACTTAAGGGAAGGGAAAGAAATAAAAGAAATCCCCAGGTCAAAAATGGCCGAAACTTTTCTCTCCGATTAATCAAGATAACAAGAAAAGTCAAAAAGTAGAGTACAACCTGAAGGGAAGCGAAAAATATAACCATTGGTTTCCTCACCCAGTCAATGAACAAAGCTCTCTTAGCTCGCGAAATCAAGAAATTAATCTTTTCTCTGGTGGAAAAGGATTTTTGGGAGTAAATGCTATTACCAAGAAAGTATGAGGACTTATTAATCCCCAAAAAATTTAAAACCGTGGGGGCAAAATCGGTGTTGCTTACAAAACCTTCCTGATGAGAGGTGGCTGAGATGAGAAGCCCGCTTGAGTACCCGGGACCAAAAATAATAATTGGAGAAAGTGGTCGACCGTAATCCTCCTCTTCTTCGGTGGAAGGTGCAACTAAAATAAAAAAATCCTTTTCCGGGTTAATCTGTTTTAACAACTTACCGACTAACTCATCAGCTCGGCTAAGAATTTCATTTAAAAAAATTTTTCTTCTCTCTTCCGAAAGAAAATCTTTATAACGGTTTAAACGAAAGGTGTCTCCGTACTCAATAACCAGAACGTGAGCTTGTTTAGAGAAAGACTTAAACCGAGAAAAAACTTCCTGGTTATTAATTTTCACTCCATAGGGAAAGTAAGGGTCAGCCTCTAAAATTTCTTTTCCAATCGCTGCCCGATCTACCAGACCTTTATTATCCATAACCACGGTTGGACCAAAGCGATAAACATTTTGAGGCTCAGGCAAAATCCCTAAATCCGAGTTACCAATCACTGCTGTTTTCAGCCCCCGCCGATGAAGTTCAGTGCCTAAAGCCCCGACTTGAAGAGGGTAAAGCGGCTCTTCAAAATCCTTTTCGATCAGGTTTAAGCCAAGGTGAACCGCTTCAGCTTTCCCGGGAGCCTTTCCGTTTTGAAGTTTATAAACATCCTCGGGAAAAAAAGGATAGCCTTCTTCTTTCGTCTCATAGCTTTGAGCGGCGTAAGAGCTGTAGGGTGCCCGATTGCCGGTCCCTAAGGTAAGGTAACCCCGAAAGGTATCGGCTCCCCGATAACCCTCATTACTCAGCAAACCAGCTGATCCTTTATTTACAAGATAACGGAAGTTCGGAAGTTTAGAAGAAAAAAGGGTCTGACAGTCAACACCGTCCAGGCAAAAAATTACCACCTTCCTCGGAGGACTGCCCTCCGCCAGGCCAAGGGTAAAAAATAGAAAGAAGAGAAAAAGCGGGACTAACAATAAAACTTTTTTAAACACTGCCTTCAGCCACTTTCCGGTAGACTTCCTCAATCTGGCTTATCATTTTACTTAAAGGGAATTTTCTTTGCACCCACTGACGGGCTTTCTCGGCTGGAAAAGCTGACAAATTTTCCACTGCTTCTTTAATTTTTTGAGCCAACGCCTTAGAGTCTTCAGGAGGAAAGAAATAGCCAAATGGACCAAGAGCCTCTGGCAAGCCGCCGACTCTTGAAGCAACAACTGGTTTACCGAAAGCCAGAGCTTCTATAGCCAGCAAGGAAAAAGCTTCCTGACGGGAAGGAATCACTACAATATCCAGAGTCTTGAAAAAGGCTTGTAAATTAGGCTGAAAGTCTAAAAACCTTATTTTGTCTTTTAATCCCAGCTTAAAGGCAAGTTCAAGAAGTTTCTCCTTACTTTCCCCCTGGCCAGCAACCAGAAATTCTAATTTAGGCTCATCTTTTAAAAAATAGGCGGCTCTTAAAAAAATATCCGGGCCTTTTTCCCTTGAAAATCGACCTAAGTAAGCCACCTTTAGCTTCCCTTTTTCCGGATCCTCAGTTGAAGTTCTTGAAGCCCCTGATTTAAAAAAATCTTCGCTTACACCATTATAAATAACTATTGAATGAAGGCTTTCTGAGGCCTTCCAGGAATCTTTTACTGCTTGAGAAACAAAAATTAAAATCTGACAGCTGGAGGCAATAATTTTTCGAGAAAACCAGAAAAAAATTTTATTCAAAAATCCAGGAGGCGGAAAGTTGTGAATAGTAGCCACTGCCTTCCCTTTTTTTAATTTCTTTAAAGCCAGGCTGCCCGCTACTGCTGCTTTATAACCGTGAAAGTGAAAAAGAGAAAAATTCTCATCCTTCCATTTTCGGGCTAAAAGCAAACCGAGCCGATAGTAATCCCAGGGCGTTCCCCGAGCAGGAAAAGGGATAATTTCATAATCTACCCCAGCCTTTCTTAAATCCTGAGCCAGATAATCATCGCCAGGAATGTAAGCCTTAACCTGATAATTTTTTGAAAGCTCTTTCAAAAGAAAAACAAAGTGCCTTCTCATTCCCCCGGCTGCTGGCCGGATTAGCTGGGCTATCCTCATCACTTCGGGGTCCCACCTAAGAAATAATGGCTTTTCCCGTAGCCCAGACGGGCTTTGGTGGTGTTGAAAGCAAAAACCAGAGCCACCTTGCCCGGAAGGGTGTCAATCCCAAAAATTAAAGTGGAGTTAAAGTCAGGTAAAGTTAAGGTGGGAGACTCTACCGCTGACCGATCTAAGACCATCACAACTCTACCAGAATCAAAGTTTGCTTTAGCCAGCTGAACGAGCCTTTCGGGTTGAGAAGGCAAGAAGAAAACAAGATAATCAAAAGGCAAGTCTTTGAGGCCAAAATCTTTTACTTCCAGAAACTCAAGTTTCTCCAGCTGAACAGGGAAATCAACAGTTGAAGTGGTTAGTTTAGAAAATAAGGACTCAGCAACCAGAGTAAAGCTGGTCTCCTGATTAATACTTAAATTGAGAATTTGGGCTGTCGGGGTAAGTTCAGCCCGGGAGAAAGTCTCTAAATCAAACTTAACCAGACCGACTCGGGCGGAAGCTTCCTTTAAAAAATCTTTCAGTTCTTTAGCTTCTTCTTCAGCCTCGGAATCAAAATAAACCAGCCCGATTTTTTCATTTACCAGCCGTCCTTGAATTAAAAGAGGGTAAGCCTCATTAAGGAACTTGTTCATCTCCTGATTATCTTTCAAAAGCACTTGATTTTCGGCCCGCACTCTTTCCACATCCGCCTCAATGCTTTTTATTAGCTTTTCCGAAATAGGCTTGCCCTGCTGTCCCACTATAACCGAACCAAGTAAAATGCCCAGAGCCAGAGCTAAAAAAACAGCAACAATTGAAACCACATAAAACTTTAGATCAATCATTTAGCCTCCCAGCGAATAAAGAAATATTCTCAGTTTAGTAGCCAACAATCGCAAAAAGCTTTGAGCCCAAGGTGAAACAAACAAAACGGCAGTAATCACAACCAGCATTGATAAACTCATTGCCAGAAAATAACCGGCTTTAGCCCGGCTATAATAAAGCCTGCTAACACCCTTGGCATCAACCAGTTTTTCCCCCACTTTTAAGCGAGTAAGAAAGGTGCTGGCCATCCCCTTTCTTCCCTTATCAAGAAACTCCACCAGATTAAAGTGGGTCCCAACGGCCACCAAGAGTTCCGCTCCCATTTCATAAGCAATAAGCAGAGCCAGGTCTTCGCTTGTTCCCGGAAAGCTAAAAACTACGGTTTTTTCTTCTAATCCCAGCTTCTTAATTCGAGCCAGTCCAGGTGAACGACCATCAGGGTAAGCGTGAACCACAATCTCATCAGCCTCATAAAGAGAAGCATCATCCACACTGTCCATATCCCCGATAACCAGGCTGGGTTTAAACCCCATCTCCCTTAAAGCATCAGCTCCCCCATCAACCCCAATTAACAATGGCTTAACATCGCGAATATAACCTCTTAAAGCCAGTAAATCTCTTTTGTAATCATAGCCTCTTACTACAACCAGACAATGTCTGCCGGCAAAGGAAGTCTTGAGGGAAGGGGGCTTTAGACGGTCAAAAAAAACCTCCCATTCTTTTCGAGCATAAAAAAGGGTATTTTCGGCAAAATCTTTAAGTTCCTGACCAACCTTTTTGACTGATTCTTTTCTTTTCTCTTCCAGCAATCGAGCAGTAATTCTTTTTAAAGAACAAACTTCCCTGCCATCAACCACCAGGGTCTCCTGCTTAATAAACCCTTTGTCCCCTTCTTTTACCCGTTCAAAAACATCCTCTGAGGCTTCGTAAAGCTTTATCCCGGCTTTCAGCAAAACTAAAGGCCCGGAGTTGGGATACCTTCCAGTACTAAAAGGGCTGGCATTTATTACGGCCTGGATTTTTTTCTCAGCTAAAGACTCGGCGCTTACCCGATCAAGATCCGGATGATCAATAACAGCAATTTCCCCAGGCTTCAGCCGTTTAACTAATTTTTTTGTTCTTTTATCCAGCCTTATAACTGACCTATTTCTGGATTTCAAAATATTCTCTCTCATAATCTTGCCCAACTTTGTCTGGCTTCTTTTAAAATTTCCCTAGCGTGTTCAAGGGCTTTTGCGGTGATAGTTCCGCTTAACAAACGAGCTATTTCTTCAACTCTCTCCTCAGATAAAAGCTTCCTGACTTTGGTAACCATCCGACCTCTACTTTCTTCTTTTTGGACCAGAAAATGGCAATTAGCTCGCGAGGCAATCTGAGGAAGGTGGGTTACGCATAATACCTGAGACTTTAAAGCCAGCTCGCTCAGGTGCTGCCCGACCTTTTGAGCTGTCAATCCCCCTATGCCGGCGTCAACCTCATCAAAAACAGCGGTTCGTGTCGCCAGAAAATCGGGATGAACCGTCCTCAAAGCCAGCATTAAACGGGAAAGCTCTCCGCCGGAAGCAATGTCCTTCAAAGGTTTGATTTCTTCTTTAAGTCCGGGCTGGAAGAAAAGTTCTACTTCGTCCAAGCCTTCAACCGTAAGATTGCTAAGAAAATCTCCTGCTTCTCTCGGTTTTGTTTCAACCCTGACTGAGCAACCCTTAAAACCCAGTAAAGGTAAAACTCGAGCAATCTTTTTCTCAAGTTCGCTGGCGGTTTTTTTTCTTAACTTGGAAAGTTCGAAAGCTAAATTCTTGACCTTTTCTCGAAGTATTTTTTCTTTTCTTTCTAAATCTTCTAAATCAAAACTTACCTGCTCTAGAGAAGCCAATTCTTTTTCAAGTTCAGTCTGACGTTTTAAAATCTCGGTCACGGTAGCGCCGTACTTCTTTTTCAAAATAGAAATTAAATAAAGGCGCTCCTCCAGTTCCTCCAGACGCCGGGGTTCGAAAGTAAGATTGCCCAAAAGGACTTCAACCGCACCGGAAACCTCGTTTCCTTTTTCCAGCAACTCCAGCAAACCAGACCAAACTTCCCCAAACTGGCTTCCGAAAGATGATATCTTCTCGGCTTCCTTCACCGCCTGACCAAGCAAATCAAGAGCATTGGTTTCTTCCTGAGAAAGGAGGCCTAAAACCTTATTTAAAGAGGCAACTATTTTTTCCTGATTCCTTAAAACTTCCCTTTCTTCTTTTAATTTATCTTCCTCGCCTTCGGTTAAGGAAGCTTTTTTAATTTCTTCAAGCTGAAATCTCAAATAATCTTGCTTTTCTTTCCTGTTTTCCGCTAGTTTTTGCTTTTCTTCCAACTCCTTTTTAACCTTTTCCCAGCTTTTAAAGTTCTCCCGGAATAAAAGTTTCAGCTCTTTAAGATCAGCCCCAGCAAAAGAATCAAGATAATCAAGATGAGATGACTTCCTTAAAAGAGCCTGATGCTCGTTTTGGCCATACAACTGGATTAAATGTTGTCCTATTTTACTACCCAGCGAAAGGGGTATAAGGCGACCATTTAAATAAAGTTTGTCCCTTCCTTCCCGGGAGACCTCCCTTGTTAGAACTATCTCCTCCAGCTCTTCGCTGATAATTTTGGCCAGAGATTGCCTTTCATCCGGGTCCAAAATAAAAACTCCTTCCACCATTGCCTTTTCAGCTCCAGTTCTAACCAGAGAATGAGTTTTCTTCTCGCCCATTAAAAGCTTTAAGGCCCCGATTAAGACTGTCTTGCCCGCTCCCGTTTCACCCGTCAAAACATTGAAGCCTGGCTCGAAGTCAAGTTCCGCTTCTTCAACTAAAGCTAACTCTTTAACTCTTAAACTTTTTAGCACCCTTCTTTTTGTCTCCGGAAAGAAAGCTTCTCTTCAAGCAAACGGTAGAAAAACCTTTCTTTTCCCACCCTGATTAATTTAAAGCTCCTGGCTGACTTTTTTACTGAAACCTTCTCTACTTCTCTTGCTTTCTGGTAATCAACCCCGTCCAGAGCTAAATTCAGGCTAACTCCCTCAGCTGGTAAAACTTCCACTAACTCATCGGAACTTAAAACCAGGGTGCGATTAAATAAAGTATAAGGACATAAAGGGGTAACCAGAAAGCAGTGAGAAGAAGGAGAAACAATGGGACCGCCAGCTGAAAAAGAATAGGCGGTTGAGCCAGTGGGAGTCGCTATAATCAAACCGTCACCCTGATAATCCTTTAATTTTACCCCGTTTATCAAGAGGGAAAATCTTAAAAGCCTGGCCCGGGCGGTTCCTCCAATCACAACTTCATTCAAAACCTCTCTCTTTACTTCACCTTCTCTGGTAGCCAGGGCCACTTCAAGCATCATTCTCTCTTCAATTTTAAAATCCTCTAATTTCAACTTCTCTAAAGCCTTAAAAAGATGGGCTGATTCAATTTCCGATAAAAAGCCAACTCGGCCAAAGTTTACTCCCAGAACCGGGGTTTCCCAACCCTGAAGCAAGCGAGCAGCTTTTAAAATTGTCCCGTCGCCCCCAAGGACAATCGCCAGGTCATCTTTTTTCGGTCGGTCTTGAAGAGCAAGGTCCTCAAGCCCTAGCAAACGAGCGTCTTCGGGAAAAAGATTGATCTCAAACTTGTTGTCCTTTGCCCATTCCACCACTGACAACGAAGCATCAAAAGCCGCTGGTTTTTCGAGGTTGGGGATTAAAATAAGCCTTTTTCTCACCGCGCCTCCCTCTGGGCTTTTTTCACCACTTCTTCTACTTCTTCAGGGTTAAAGGGCTTATTGAAGAAGCTGAGAAAGGCGAAATACTCAATGTTTCCCTTCGGTCCTCTAATTGGTGAATAAATAAAGGAAACTCCATAGCCTCTCCGGGAAAAAAATCCGCCTAAATCAAGTAAAACTTCCCGGTGAAGGAGCGGGTCTTTGACCACCCCTTTTTTTCCAACCTTTCCCCGCCCCAATTCAAACTGAGGCTTGATTAAAAGCAGATAAAGAGTGTCTTTTTTGCTCACCGCTTCCAAAGCGGGAAAAACTTTTTTTAAAGAGATAAAAGAAAGGTCAGCGGTGATTAAATCGGGCTCCTCAGGAATTTGCTCTTTCTTCAGGTAGCGAATGTTCTGTCTCTCAATTAAAAAAACCCTTTTATCCTTCCTTAAATTCCAGGCTAACTGGCCATAACCAACATCAACAGCAATCACCAGGCGGGCACCTCTCTGAAGCAAACAATCAACAAATCCACCAGTTGAACTGCCCCCATCCAGGCAAACTTTCTCTTTAACTTCAATTTTGAAATAGCTAAGAGCAAAATCGAGCTTCTCACCACCTCGAGAAACAAAACGGGGAGGAGATAAAACCCGCAGAGAAGAATTAGAACTTACCGCGGTAGCGGGTTTAAAAACTCTTTCCTCATTAATCAGAACTTTTCCTTCCATAATTAAACGCCTAGCTTTCTCTCTTGATTCAGTCAATCCCCTCTCGACCAATAACTGGTCAAGGCGCTTTTTTTCTTTTTTTACCAGCTTTTCAGCCATTTAGCCGCACTCAAAATTTTTTTAATTCGGGAATGGCTATTTTTACTGTCACTACGCGGGGATAAAAGAGCTTTTATTTCTTCGGCTATGTCTGGAGGGGTTAGTTTTAAATATTCAAATAAATCTTCTATTCTTCCGTGGGGAACAAACTCATCCGGCAGGGCAAAAATAAAGAGGTTTGCCGAACCCTTTAAGCGGGTTAAGGTTTCCCCCACCGCCGAGCCAAAACCTCCAGCCAGAACATTTTCTTCAAGAGTTACAATCAACTCGTGTTTTCCAGCTAAATCTTTTAAAAGTTTAAAATCAAGAGGCTTAATAAACCGGGCATTTATGACGGTTGGATTTAAACCCGCCGATTTAAGCAAAGAAGATACTTCCAGCGCCACCTTCACCATTCGCCCGCAAGCCAGTAAAGCCAGTTTTTCTCCATAATTTAGGACTTCCCATTCCCCAATCGGTAACTTTTTGAAAGGCTCTAACTTTTTCCCCCACCAACCTGCTCCCCGAGGATAACGAATGGCAAACGGGCCGTGGTGCTCAACCGCAGTATAAAGAAGGTGCCTGAGCTCGTTTTCGTCTTTGGGAGCAGCCACCACAAGGTTTGGAATAGCTCTCAAATAACTCAAGTCAAAAACGCCATGATGGGTCGGGCCGTCCTCCCCAACTAAACCACCCCGGTCCAGAGCCAGAACTACATGCAGGTTTTGTAAAGCAACGTCTTCAATCACCTGATCAAAAGCTCTCTGAAGGAAAGTAGAATAAATAGCCACCACCGGGATGAAACCTTTAACAGCCAGACCAGCAGCAAAAGTAACCGCATGCTGCTCAGCTATCCCCACATCAAAAAATCTTTCCGGAAAGCGTTGAGCCAGCAGGTCAAGACCAGTCCCGCTAGGCATAGCGGCTGTAATGCCAATGATTTTCTCGTTTTTCTCTGCTAACTCAACCAGGCTTTGCCCGAATACCTCAGTATAACTGAGAGAGGGAGGGCAAGAGCGGAAAGTTTTTTTAGTCTTCGGGGAAATGCCGTGAAACTTTTCCGGTCCTTCTTCGGCTGGGGGATAACCCTTCCCTTTTTTAGTCAGGGTGTGAATTAAGACCGGGCCTTTAACCTGTTTAGCTAGGGTCACTGCGGTAGCTACCCGCTCAATGTTATGACCATCAAGGGGACCTATGTACTTGAAGCCCAGCTCTTCAAAAAGCATTCCGGGAACAAAAAACTGTTTTACGCTTTCCTTAAAGTGCTCCCCCCAGAAAACGAGCCTTTCGCCCAGACCAGGGATTCTCCTGAGGACCTCCTCAAACTCTTCTCTCAACTTATTATAGGTTGGGTCCAGGCGAAGGCGAGAAAGATAAGAAGAAAGAGCGCCAACGTTCTGAGCTATTGACATTTCATTGTCATTTAGAACCACTATCAGGTTAGTTTTAAGATGTCCAGCCTGATTCAGCCCCTCAAAAGCCATACCACCTGTCAAAGCTCCGTCGCCAATTACCGCCACTATGGTTTCGTCGCTCCCTTCCAAGTCCCGTGCCTTGGCCAGCCCCAAAGCCACACTTATTGAGTTTGAAGCGTGTCCGGTATTAAAAACATCGTGTTCGCTTTCCTCCCGGCGGGGAAAGCCACTTAAGCCCCCGAACTGCCTGAGAGTTTTAAACTCTTCCCTTCTTCCGGTTAAAATTTTATGAACATAACTCTGGTGACCAACATCAAAAATTATCTTGTCTTTCGGACTTTCAAGTGCCAGGTGTAAACCAATGGTTAGTTCTACTACCCCGAGATTGGGAGCGAGGTGACCACCACAATGGCTCACCACCTCAATTAAATACTCCCTTATCTCAGAAGCTAAATCGTAAAGCTCTTCTTTTTCTAAACTTTTCAGGTCAGCTGGGGAATTAATCCGACTGAGAATCTTATACTTCACTTAGTTAGACCTCTCCAAAATGTAGTCAGCTATCTTTTCCAGCGGTTCAGCCCGGGATCCAAACTGGTTTCTTATTCTTCCCCTGGCTCTTTCAAGCAATTCTCGAGCCTTCTGGCGAGACCTTTCCAGCCCAAAAAGAAGCGGATAAGTGGGCTTCTTTTTCTGACGATCGCTCCTGGCTGGTTTACCAATCTCTTCGGTTGAGCGAGTTTCGTCCAGAACATCATCAACAATCTGAAAAGCCAGACCAAAGTTCTCCCCAAAAGCAGTAACCGCTTCCAGCTCGGAAGGCGTGGCTTCAGCTAAAATTGCTGGCGCTCTAAGGCAAAAACGAAATAGCCTACCCGTCTTGTTAAGATGAATGTAATTAAGAGTTTCTTCCGAAATTTGCTTGCCTTGAGAAAGAATATCCACCACCTGACCACCAACCATCCCATAAGCTCCGGTAGCTTCACTCAACTCCTTAACAACCTCCCTCAACAAGCTATCCTTTGCCTTCAAGCGGGAAGCAATTAAAAAATAGGCTTCGGCAAATAAAGCATCACCAGTTAAAATTGCCATTCCTTCCCCAAAAACCTTATGACAGGTTGGCTGACCCCGGCGCAAATCGTCATTGTCCAGAGCTGGAAGGTCATCATGAATAAGAGAGTAAGTATGAATAAACTCCACAGCAGCAGCTAGGGGAAGAATATCTTCCCTGGGAAAAGAAAAAAGTGAAGCAGTCTGAAGAATTAAAAGAGGGCGTATCCTTTTAGCGGGAGCAGAAAGGTTATAAATAATAGACCTGGAAAGCTCGAAAGGAAACTTGTTTTCATACCTTTCCTTCAAAAGCCGTTGCAAGTAAGAGTCAAAGAGTTCTAAATCCGACTTAAAATCAGTCTCCAGAGTTATTAAGTGGCTCATTTTCATTTTCCTCCATTAAATGGAGCTCGCTTATTTTTTCCCGACAAAACTCAATTAGGGCTTCGCTTTCTTCCAGAAGCTCCTGAGATTTCTCCAGGGTGGTTTCGTCTTTAACAATTTCTTCGGAAATTTGTTTCAACCGTTTAAGAGCCCTTTCAAAGCTCAACTCTTTATCGGACAAAACCATCACCTAACTTGATAATATAGAACATCAATCTGGTCAAATCAATTATCCTTACCTTCTTTATCAACTTCAGGAAAATATTCACGAACCGCTTTCCCCAGAAGACCATTTATAAAGCGACTGGAATCTTCAGTCCCGTAAGCTTTGGCTAATTCCACCGCCTCATTAATAGAAACCCCTATGGGAATTTCCGGAAGGTAAAAAATTTCGAAAAAAGCCAGGCGTAAAATAGTGCGGTCGCTGTAAGGCATCCTTTCCAATCGCCAGTTCTCCGCGTACTTGCTTATTATTTCATCCAAACGGGATTGATTCTCAACAACCCCTTGAATTAAAGTCTTTCCGAAGTCCGAAGGCAAACTCAAACCTGCTTCCTGGCGCAAAGACAAAATTTCCTCAATTGACTTTCCGTTCAGGTCATGCTCAAAAAGAATTTCAAAAGCAATTTTTCTTTCTCTGGTACGGCCTTTCATCTAATCAGAAAGATGGGTGACTTCAAGCTCAATTTTTTTCACTTTCAATCCAGCTGCCGTTTCCAGAGCATCGCGAACCTTTTCCTGGATTTTCCTTGCTGTCTCTTGAAGGGGGCGCGCTGAAGAAAAAGCCAGCTTTAAAAACACATCAACCTGGTTTTTTTCAGGCTCGAAGTCAACTTTTATCTGGCGGGAAGCGCTCAAACGAGAGGGAGCTTTAACCATTTCAACCTCGGAAATAGCTTTCAGAATCAGGGAAACAAGGGCCTCTTCAGTTATGGTTATCTTGCCTTGAGAGTCCATTTTTTCTTTACTCATTTAAAATTCTCCGGGCTAAAAAATTAGTATAGACCTCTCCCCGTAAAAAGAAAGCATTGTCCAAAACTCGCAAATGAAAAGGAATGGTGGTGGGTACTCCCTCAATTAAAAATTCCTTAAGAGCCCTTCTTCCCCGGGCAATCGTCTCCTGGCGATCATTCCCCCAGACAATTAGCTTGGCTAAAAGCGAATCGTAATAAGGAGGAACTTCATAACCCTGATAAATTCCGGTATCCACTCTTACTCCCATCCCTCCCGGCAGGCGAAGATTATTTATCTTGCCCGAACGGGGCAGAAAATTATTATCAGGGTCTTCAGCGTTGATTCTAAACTCGATTGCCTGTCCCTGCCATTTAATTTCTTCTTGCTTGTAAGGAATTCTTTCGCCAGCAGCAATTAATATCTGGGTCTTAACAATGTCAACCCCGGTTATCATCTCAGTTACCGGATGTTCCACCTGCAAACGAGTGTTTGCTTCCATAAAATAAAACTTGCCTTCTTTGTCCATTAAAAACTCAAAGGTGCCGGCGTTCAAGTAATTAGTTGCCTGAGCAGCTTTAACCGCCATTTTCCCGACTTCAGCTCTTAATTCAGGGTTAAGAGCCGGACTTGGCGCTTCTTCAATAAGCTTCTGATGTCTTCTCTGAATTGAACAGTCTCTCTCGCCTAAATGAATTATTCTTCCGTGTTTATCAGCTAAAACCTGAACCTCAATGTGCCTCGGCTCCTCAAGATACTTCTCAATATAAATTGAACCATCACCAAAAGCCGAGTTAGCTTCCGTCCGGGCCATCTGAACCTGACTCAAAAGTTCTTCCCGCGTGTGGACAATTCTCATCCCTTTGCCCCCACCACCGGCAGCTGCCTTAACAATGACCGGATAACCAATCTCCTCAGCAATTTTTAAGGCTTTCTTTTCTTCTTTAACTATGCCTTCAGAACCAGGAATGACCGGCAAGCCCGCCTTTTCCATCACTTCTTTGGCTTTTGCTTTATCCCCCAATAGCTGCATCACTTCGGCGCCGGGACCAATAAAAACCAGTCCAACCGCTTCACACATCTCAACAAAAGAAGGGTTTTCAGCTAAAAAACCATAGCCGGGATGAATGGCCTCCGCGCCGGTAATCTCGGCCGCACTAATAATAGCCGGACCATTAAGATAGCTTTTTAAAGCCTGAGGTGGCCCTATGCAAACTGCTTCATCAGCCAGTTTAACATGAAGAGAATCCCTGTCGGCCTGAGAATAAACAGCAACCGTGGAAATGCCCAGTTCCTGACAGGCTCGAATAACCCGAACCGCTATTTCGCCCCGGTTGGCTACTAAAACCTTCTTGAACATTAGCTCTTGTTGTCCTCAATGGGCTCAAATAAAAACAGGGTCTGGCCATACTCTACAGGCTGAGCATTTTCAACACAAATCTTTCTAATTATTCCCTTTTCTTCAGCGGCCAGTTCATTAAAAAGCTTCATAGCCTCTAAGATGCAAAGGGTTTGACCCGGCTCAACCAGGTCGCCTTCTTCAACAAAGGGGGGAGCGTCGGGAGCCGGTGCCCGATAAAAAGTTCCTACCATCGGGGAAGAAATCTCTTTCCAGCCATCCGGATAATTTTCTCCGGCCTTACTTAACTCTTTTTCGACTTTCTTTTCCTCCAGCTGAGGCTCGGCTTTGGTCTTCTCAGCAGCTGAAGAAGCAATTTCAGCCCCACCTTTCCTTAAGGTAACCTTAACCCCATCTTTTTCCAGCACCAGTTCGTTGACTTCGCTCTGGTTGAGAGTCTCAATCAATTCTTTTATTTCTTCAATTTTCATTCCGACAGCCTCCCATCCTTGTTCACCAAAAGTAAATACTGATTTTTCTAAACCTTCTCGATGCCTCTCAAGATAAGAACGCGTTTCAGCCGGGAAAAGAGCATAACTCAAAACATCCTCTTCTGAACGAGCCAGATCCCCGATTTCCTTTGCATAGTCCTCGTAACTCTCGGTTAGCAAATCCGCTGGTCTAACAGTTATCGGCTCCTCACCCGCCAGAACTTTCTTTTGAATCTCCGGGTCAAAAGGACCTGGCGGCTTACCGTAAAGACCTTTCAAATAATCTTTCATTTCCCGGGGAACAACTGACCATCTCTTCCCTGACAAAACATTTAATACTGCCTGGGTTCCGACAATTTGAGAAAGAGGAGTAACTAGCGGAGGATAACCAACCTCAGCTCGCACCCGGGGTATTTCCTCTAAGACCTCTGGTAGTCGGTCAATCGCGTTTTGCTGCTTTAATTGAGCATAAAGATTGGAAGTCATTCCTCCGGGAACCTGATGAGAAAAGATTTTCATATGAACTAAAGAAGTAATTCCTCTCTCCCAGCCTCTTTTTATTCTCACTTCCTCAAAATATTCAGCAATTTCATAAAGAAGCTCTAAATCCAGGCCAGTATCGTAAATTGTGTCTTTCAGAGCAGCTACAATCATTTCAGTTGGGGGCTGAGAATTCGCAAAAGCCAAAGGAAAAGTAGCAGTGTCAATTATATCTACCCCGGCTTCAATTCCCTTCAAATAATTCATAGGAGCCATCCCGCCAACATAATGACAGTGTAGATGAATAGGGACACTAATTTCTTTTTTCAGTCTTTTTATCAGCTGATGCGTGCGATAAGGAGTGAGCAAGCCAGCCATATCTTTAATGCAAATAGAATCTACACCTAAATCAACCAGTTGTTTAGCTGTGTCCACATAATGTTCTAAAGTATGAACGGGGCTGATGGTATAAACCACTGCCCCTTCAGCCCAGGCCCCGGCTTCCTTGACCGCTTTTATTGAAGTTTCTAAATTTCTAACATCGTTTAAGGCATCGAAAATTCGGAAAACATTTATTCCGTTTTCCGCAGCTTTCTTCACGAAACGACGAACAATGTCATCAGGATAATGACGATAGCCAACTAGGTTTTGACCTCGCAAAAGCATCTGGCAGGGTGTTTCTTTCAGGTATTTCTTAATCACTCTAAGACGGTCCCAGGGGTTTTCATCTAAGTATCTCAAGGGGACATCAAAAGTAGCTCCCCCCCACATCTCGACAGAAAAAAAGCCAACTTTATCGATCTTGCTTAAGATAGGAACCATATCCTCAGTCAACATTCTGGTTGCCCAGAGTGACTGATGGGCATCGCGAAGGGTAGTATCGGTGATTTTTAAAGGTCTTACTTCCATTTTAAACTCTACTCACATACTTTCCATTCCTGGTGTCTACCTTCACCCGGTCTCCTTTTTCCACAAAAAGAGGAACTTGAATGGTCAAGCCGGTTTCCAGCCGAGCAGGTTTAGTTCCACCGGAGACCGTATCACCCTTTAAGCCCGGTTCAGTTTCAACTACTTCTAACTCCACAAAAATTGGGGGCTCCACCGAGATAGGCTTGCCCTGGTAAAAAAGAGCCACGATAACCATATTTTCTTTCAAGTAAGGTCGGGCTCTCTCCACTTCTTCCCGGGAAAGAGAAATTTGCTCATAGTTTCGAGTGTCCATAAAGTAATAATTATCCCCATCACTGTAAAGATATTCCACTTCTTTTCGGTCTAAATAAGCTTCCTTGACATCTTCGCCCGCCCGAAAGTTTCGAGAAATTACGTTCCCAGTTTTAAGATTTTTTAATTTTGTCCGAACAAAAGCCTGACCTTTCCCCGGTTTTACATGCTGGAACTCTACTATGGTATAGACCTCACCCTCAACCTCTATTGAGATTCCATTTTGAAAATCGTTACTAGATACCAAAAAAACCACCTCACTAAATGATTATGCTAAATTTTACTGAAAAAAAGCAGTTTAAGCAAAACCAAAAGGAGTTAGACCTCTTGCCCAATTCAAAATGCTGAAATAACTCATTTTTTTCCACTTTTTAGATTTTAAATACTTCGTGGTACCTTTTAATTACGGGGAAAAGAAAGATTTAAGCAAGAGCTGATGAGATAGAAGACCGGCTGATTAAATTAGAAACCAATCACGCGGAAGTTTGGCTGATAAAACCTCTATTCCTTCAGGTCCCAGATAAACATCTTCTTCCAGACGAAGGCCAAACTTTTTGGGGAAATAAAGGCCAGGTTCAATGGTAAAAACCATTCCCTCTTTTAAAAAATCCCGGCTTTCCGGGTTTAGAAGCGGTGCTTCGTGAACTTCAAGGCCTATCCCGTGCCCCAGACCATGACCAAAAAAAGGCAAAACTTTCTCTTTTTTAAAAAAAAGACGAACCTTTCCATCTACACTGGAAGCCTTAAGAGAGTCAGAAAGAACGGACAAAGCCACCTCTACCGCCCTCTTCACCAGACGAAAAACTCTGTCCTTTTCCTCATCAACCTTCCCAAGATGAACGACCCGGGTTAAATCAGAGCAATAGCCATTACTTCTGGCACCCCAGTCTATCTTAATCAAATCTCCCCTCTTTATCCTTCTCTTACTTTCCCGAGCATGAGGGCAACTGCTGTTTGGTCCGGAAGCGACAATCGGCGAAAAAGGCAAGCTCTCCGAACCTTCCCTTCGAAGCAGATACTCTAACTCAACCACCAGATCCCTTTCTCTCAAGCCAGGCTTGATAACCGGAAGAAGCTTAAGAAAAGCTTTAATGGCAATCTTCACCGCTTTCTTTATTTCCCTGAGTTCAGTTTCATCTTTTATTGCCCTGAATGAATCCAGGTTCAGAGATACCAACTTGCATCGGGTCGTTGCCTTTAAACCCTCCCAGAAGCTAACGGGTAAACTATCGCTTTCAAAACCCAGAACCTTGAGATCTTCTTTTTTAAGAAACTCGGGAAAGTCTTTTAAAAAGGAGCGGTTAATGATTACCACCTGGTAGAAATCTTTCAGGCTACTCACCTCTTCAGCATATCTAAAATCGGTAAAAAAATATCTTCGCTCGGGAGTAAACAAAAGGTAAGCATAGCTACCGGAAAAACCGGATAAATAGCGGACATTAGAAGGGGAAGAAATAAAAACTGCCTCGACTTTTTTCTCTTCAAAAACAGGTTTTAGCTTTTGCCAACGGGCTTCAAGCCTCAACTTTACCCTCAAGATAGGCTTTCGCCACTTCTAAAGCCAGCAAATAACTGTAAACCCCGAAGCCGCTTATCTGACCCCGGGCAATCGGAGCAATGCAAGATTGACGCCGAAAATCTTCCCGGGAGTAGATGTTTGAAAGGTGAACTTCAATCACCGGCAACCCTACAGCGACCAGGGCGTCTCTGATAGCGAGGCTATAATGAGTGTAAGCCCCAGGATTTATTATTATAACTTTCGCCTTCTCCCGAGCCTGGTGAATTAAGTTTATTATTTCGCCTTCCGAGTTTGACTGAAATATGCTGACCTCAAGGTTTAGTTCTTTAGCTCGCTTCTTTATCTCTTTGTTAACCTCCTCAAGTTTTTGTTCGCCATAAACCTCCCTCTCACGAAAACCAAGCAGATTAAGATTAGGACCGTGAATTAAATAAACCATAGCCTACCTCCTTTTTCCCCAGCCGGTAAATGAAGAGCCTTCCCTCCCCCTTCAAAGAAAAGAATTTTAAACACCCCCAAGTCTTCCCAAAATTTTTTCCATTTCACTTAGCGTTAAAGAAAGCAAAA
>DAIRCJ010000005.1:0-42073 GCA_036796755.1 Candidatus Geothermocultoraceae bacterium
AGGAGTGGTAGTGGGATCAGCCGTGTCTGTAGTCATCACATGGTGGTAGGTTGCGGTGGTAGCAGTCATAGCGTTGTAAATTGAGGAGTGGCAAGTTTTACAAGCCAGGCCACCGCCAGAAACACCAGGTCCTGGTTTGTGTCCTGAGCCGTGACAACCTAAGCAAAGCTCAGGAGCCGAGGCAGCGTGCTGGCTAACTGAAGATGTAAGTCTCTTCATTGTCAGCCCTTCAACTACCGGAAGAGTTGCCGTAGAGTCAGCCGGCAGATGACAGCTTCGGCAAAGAAGGTTTAAAGTTGCCGAGGTAATTTTCTGGCCGCCACCCAGATAGTCGTTAAACATATACTCGTTGCCATTCTGGCTACCATGAGGAGTGTGACAGTCATAGCAAGGCGTCTGAGAGCCACGAGGCAGCCAGGCAGTAGCAGTACTGCTAACGATATCGGGGTCCCAGTTCATTCGGTGGCCAGCATTATAATCATTGCTCAAGTATTCCTGAGCTACCGTAGGATGACAGCTCAAACAAAGAGCAAAAGGCGACTGGGTAACCGTGGTAATTCCACTGGTCGGGAAAGACTCAGGGGAAGTATAAGTAGCCCTAAGCATATCATAAGCATTGCTCCCACCGTGAGGTGAGTGGCAAACATCACAATCACCAGGAGTATAGGTAGTGTTAGTAAAGGGACTATAGGTAACTAACCGGTGGGCATTGGAGGTGCTGGTATAAGTATTCTGACCAGGCCAGGTGCCAGTTGAAGGGTAACCAGTATCAGAGGAGGAAGTCGGCAAGCGATAAAGGGTGCTGGTTCCATTACCAGGATAACCTGAAGAAGCATTCTGGTGACACTGGAAGCAAAGAGCTGTTCCTGTGGTTCGCAACATATTGGGAAGCAAGGCTGTTCCCGAAGTTACTCCGTGCGGATTGTGGCACTGCAAGCAAAGGGAAATTGGCCGTAAAGTTCCTGAAGGTAAACCAATGTCGCCAGGGATGTCGCGAGAACCGGTTGCTTTCCCATGTCCCCGGTTTAAATAGATGGTTTTCCCTAAATAGGTCTGAGTAGCGTTGGTGTGGCAAGCAAAGCAAATCTCATTCCAGAAAGTGTTAGTAGGAGTGGCAAACGTTGGAATGGTATAGTTGTTAATAGAAGTCGGGATAAGATAATCAAGAGGTGAACCGTGAGGAGCATGACATTTTCCGCAAATGGTGGTGCTTCCCAATCCAGAAGTAGCAATAGGTATTCGCTGACCATGCAAGGTAGAGGTAAACTGAGAGTGATTACCTCCGGTTCGAATGTAATAATCGCTGTTGTTTAAGTCTCCCCTTCTGTCCCAAGGTCCGTGACAAGAAAGGCAAAAGTCATCGCGCAAAGGAAGGAGAATGTATCCTTGATAAGCACCATAGGTGGTAAACCGGTTGAGATAAGTCTGTCCAGTTGAAGGATTGGTGTAGTAAAGAAGTTGGGGATAGCGACCTTCCGCCCCTGGTTGAGGATGGAGAAAATGGCAGTTAAAACAGGTTGGGGAGTAAACCCCAGGGTTGCTATCAAAATGGTCGGAACCTGAGTAGTTAAACTCGGCTTCAATGTTGCGGTCGCCAACTGAACCATAGGGCTTAAAGTAAGGCATCCCGCCATGGCAAGCATAGCAAGCCTCCTGACTCCGGGCTCCCAAAGCCTGACCATTAGCGTTGTGAAGGCGATGGCAAGACTCACACCAGGAAGAATTACCACTTTGGAAATGAAAATATCGGCCAATAATCCCGGCTGAACTCTGGATAGAAAAGCTTCCGGAAGCTGTGCCGGTGGTCAAAACAAAATAATCAGGACTGTCAATGGTTAAAGCCGCCTGTTCGTAGTCCGGGGCAGTGGTTGGAACATCATAAACCACAAACAAGGAGCGAGTAGTCCCGCTGGGAATAGAGATAGCCGGAGAGAAAGTAAAAGTAGTTGGTAAACTGCCAGTTGTTAAATAAGCTGAGGGAGAAGAAGTGGCTACTAAGTCGCCGGGAAGGTTAAGTTTGCCATCGCCATTATCAATATAAAATTTTACCTTTTCTACTCCTTGAGTGGTTTCCGGCGCATCTTTCCAAACACTTGGCTGGTCCTGCTTGTCCGGATCAATATACTCCCGGGCTTTTAACGCCGTTAAAGTTGTGCTTCCGCTTAAAGCAGTTAAATCTAAGCGAATCATCGCTAAATCAGTTCTTCCCGCCCGAACAAAACGAGGAGCGTAATTAACCGCATTAACATTCAGCCCTACAGCAGCAATTTTTACCTCAGAACTTGAAGAAGAGTTTTCCGCAGGCTGCCAGATACTCTTTCCTTTCAAACCAAAGGAAGCAATATTAGCCAGACCTTCTTTTTTCAAGCTTAAAGCCAGAGATGGGAAAGAAGAAGTCTGATTAATCCAGGCCAGGCTGGCACCTTTAACCTGAGGCGGGTTAAAGTCCCGACCGTAAATTTGCCACTTCGCCCCGTCCCAGACCTGCCAAGCTACTAGGGAGCCGTCAACATCGGAAAAGTCTTCTTCGGCTACTTCAGAAGTAACAGATATCTCTTCCCCTGTCTTTAAGTTTTTAGCTTTTATATCGTAACTGTCATTTTCCCTTTCAGAATAAGTAAGCAAGCTTTCAGAAATAGCCGGCGAAAGCTGAGGCTCATCGCCACCAATGGTCATTATGGAAAACACTTCTCCAGTAGAGAAGTCATAGCGGACAAGCTGAATGTCTCCGTTTCCTGAGGAGTAATCGGTGTAGGCAATCTGGTCAGCCCAGACTCGCGGCTCTCTTTGAGCTCCCACCCCAGCAGCCACTGCTACTTCCTTTCCGCTCAAAGAGTCGTAAAGATAAATGTCAGTAACATTCTGGTTGCTTGAGCCCGGGTAGTAATTGCGATAATCCTCCCAGACCAGAACAAAGTTGTTTCCAAGGTCAAAAATTTCAGGGAAGTAAGCGTACATTTTTCCACCCGCCAAGCTCGAAGGTACCTGAAATTTCTCGCCCAGGGTAAGGTCATAAACCCAGAGATAGCTTTCTTCCCGACCAGAGGTAGGGTGGCGCTCTTCCCAGACCACATAGTTTCCGGAAATACGGGGGTTTCTTTCGGCATAAGTGCTATCAGCTAGCAAAAATTCTTCGTTTGTTTCCAGATTTAAAAGAACAATGTTAGCGTTTCCCTGACGCCAGTCTTCGTAAACTACAAAATTGCCGTCAATATCGGGGTGAACCTGGTCGCCCCCATGAGTAACCAGGGGTTTCTCCTCACCGCTTGAAAGGTCTTTGAAATAAATATCCCAGTCGCCATTTCTTCGGTCCTGCCAGACTACCTTCTTTCCAGAAACTGAAGGGCGGGAGGCTTCAATCCCAGCCGGACTAATTGCCCCGGCAACAAAAACATAAGGTTCGGGCGGGGTTACAGTGGGTTCGGGTTGGGAAGCTGGCTCCGAAGTTTCCGGAGAAGGTTCGGGTTGAGGAAAAGGAGGAGTTTCCGGAGATGGAGCTGGTTGAGGGTTAAGAGAAGAACCCGGTCGGGAAGGAGCTACAGGTTGAGTTCCTGAAAGAGGAGATTTTAAAGCAAGTTCAGGATTTTTAACCGGTTTGAAACCGATAGCACCTAAAGGCTTAAGGGAAGGTTCCTGGCTAAATTGTAAAGGTTTTGGCAGCCGAGCATAAGGAACCTGCTTGACCATTTTGAACTGCTGACTTAAAAACAAGCCCGCCAGAAGAATCAAAGCCAGACAAGCAGCAGCAGGAAGATAAAAAGCAGGTTTTTTCCAGTTAAATTTCCAGCCAGAACACCGAGGCTTTAAAGGATAACCTTCCATCACCCGCCGATAAACTCGCTGGCGAGAAAGAGCATCGGGCTTTTCAGCTAAAAAAACCTGCCTGATAAGAGAAGTCAAGCGGGAAAACTTTATTTCTTCAAAAAGCTCTTCTTTTTTATCTATATCAGCCATTTTCTCTCATATTAAATAACGGTTTTTTTCGTCATTTAAAACCGCTCTTTTACTCTTTTTTTTAATTCTTTTCGCCAGCGAAGCAAGAGCTCGACGCAAAAGTGCCCTAACTGCCCCGGGATTACGGCCCATTGCCTCAGCAATTTCTCCGATTTCCAGCTCTTCAAGATAACGCAAGACCAAAACTTCTTGCTGAGCAAAGGTGAGAGAAGAGATTTCTTTTTTTATTTCTTCCAAGGTAAGGGAAGCCAAAACTCTTTCTTCAAGGTCCAGATTCCCAGCTTCAAAATCTAAAGATAAATCTTCCAGGCTTTCCAAAGCCCAGTGATGCCGCCGATAGTAGTCAACCAGCAAGTTGTGAGCAATACGGAAAACCCAAGCCGAAAAAGGAGCTCCTCTTTCCTCATAGTCTTTTATTGCCTCAAAAACTTTTAAAAAAACCTGAGAAGTTAAGTCTTCTGCTTCTTCGCAAGAGCTGGTGCGAAAATAAAAATACCGATAGAGGCGGTCAAAAAAGTAGTCAAAAAAATCTCTGGCAGCTTTCCTGTCGCCTCTTTTTAAGCCAGAGACTAACGCTTCCAGTTCTTCTTTTTTTAAATTCACCGCCCGACCTTTCCTTTAATCATCTTGGATAAATAAAAAAGCTTTTTATTTAATTATCGTCTTCTGCCAGCATATCTTTATTTCTTCCCGGTCTTTTTTTCCGATCTCAACTTTACTTCTACCTCGCTTAGAGAAGAAGAGGCTTCGCTGGCACCAGGGTTAATTTTTAAAGCCTTGCGGTAGCTTACCGCTGCCTCTTTTAGATTTCCCTCAGTTTCTTCTATTTTTCCTTTTAAGTAAAAATAGTAATAGTCATTTTCGCCCCAGTGTTTTCTCAACTTTTCAATTGTTTTTCGGGCCGCAGCAAAGTTGCGAGCATCAAGATAAGAATAGACCAGATTTAAATAGCCAAAATGAAAGAGAGGGTCGATGGATAAAGCTTTCTCAAATGCTTCAACTGCCTTCTGGTTGTAAAAGGGGTTCCCGGTCCAACTGTAATACAAAGAATAAAAAGCTCCCAACTTGCTCTGGGTATCCTGAAAATAAGGGTTAAAATGGTTGAATTCCTCTAATAATTTGATTCCTTCTTTGAGATAGTTTAGATCCCTTCGAGGTAAAGCCAGATTGTAATAAAGGTCAGCCAGGCTATTGCGATAATTTTCTCGATAAGGATGAAAAGCCACTGCCAGACGATAATACCTCTCAATCTCGCTTACATTTTTCTGATTGAAACCGGCTTCATTGGCTTTGTAAAAATAATAATCAGCAATAGCTGGTCGAATGGCCAGGGAAAAAAGGAGCAAAGAAAAGAGAAAAAAAAGGGATATTAACCCCAAGCGATGAGAAAAATTCAAGTTATTAATCGGACGAAACTCCCAAACTAAAACCCCCACTTTGCGGCTAAGATTTAAGAGAATAGCAAAAACAATCCAGACCACCGCTACAATTCCGACAATAGTTATGCTGGTAATAGCTTGGACAAGATAACCCAGCACCCCAGCCGCTAAACCCCAGAGGTAAAGGTTTCCTTCTTTTAAAGGCTTATAGATACTGAAAGAAAGGTAAATTAAGAGCCAGAGAAAAGCCAGAAAACCCGGAATTCCCAGATTAACTGCTATCTGAAGGTACTCATTGTGGCAACGGTCGGGCATAGTCATTTCTCCTTCTAAGCGGGTGTAGCGGACGGTACGATAAAGAGGAAAATAATTAATCATCTGGTCAGGACCTACTCCTAAAAGGGGGCGGTCATTTATCATTCTTAATGACCCTTTCCAGATCTCTATGCGGGTGGCAGCCGAACCCCCTTGAAAATTAAAAATCGAAAGAAAATGCTGATAAAAATAGGTCAGCTTTTCAAGAGGGTTGCCCTGCCCAATATAAAAAAGAAAGGTTAGAAAGACCAGAGCTACAGTTAGAAAAAGAAGCAGCCAGTGTTTGAATTCCAAGCGATAACCCGAACCCTTTTGATTCTGGCGATAAAGGTAAACCCGACCAATAACCAGCAAGAATACACCAGCAATCATTCCCAGCCAGCCACCCCTGGACTGAGAAAAAACATTGCTGGCAAACCCGAGGGCAAAAAAACCGCCGAAAACCAGAAACCACCAGTCTTTCCTTTTTAAAAAGGCGTCGAGGATTAAAGGCAAAACAAAAGCCAGATAGCCCCCTAAAAAAACAGCATTCCCGAGGGTAGAACGAGCCCTCCCTCCCCATTGTTCAGGCCGAACCATAAAGAAGGGAAAGATTGGTTCATAGCCCAGACCCTGAACCACCCCGTAAATTATGATTAAAGCTGCCGGAATGAAGAGAGACCAGAAAAAGCGACCTGTCCACTTTTCATTGTTAAGATAAATAAGGGAAAGGTAAAAGAGAAAGACAAAACTGAGAATAGCCTGAAAAGTTTCGTAACGTCCATACTCCCCCACTATACTAGCTAGGGGAATTCGAGAAAATAAAACACTAAGGGTAAGCCAGATTACATAGAGTAAAGCCGGGTATAAAGCACCCGTTTGGGGGTAAGGTATTTCGCCGCTTAAAACCACCCGGGAAAAATATAAAAAGAGAAGGCAGATAGAAAAAATGTAAAGAATAGTTACTTTGGTAAGGTCAAAAGCATCAAAGGCTCGAATAGAGATGGCTAAAGGCAAAAGGAACACTACTGCCAGCAAACACCAGGAAATCCAGTTATCAATTTTCAAGACTAAACTATTTAATTTTGAGCTTCTTTTCAGGCTCAAGTTTTTGCTCTCTCCTTCTTTTAGAACATTCAATAGCCGCGCTCGTAAGTTTTCTCTCCGTGACAGGAGCCAGAAGGGCTTATCTCGCAGGAACCCTTATTCCCCTCCAGAGAAAACTTTAGCTTGTAAGTCTTTTTATTTAAAACAAAATCGGTTCTGAGCAAGCCGGTTTTAAGGCTCCCGTGAGAAAGATGACAGGTAAGGCAGGCAAACTTCTGGGAATGCTGGGAATGGTAAGGAAAGCGAGTAAAACTGCTCGGATTTTTATAGGCTGAGTATTTATGACATTTGAAACAAAGATTCTTTTCCCCATCAGGCTTTTCCTTTTCCGCTGGCAGTCGAAGAAGGGGTGGATATTTTGACCCGTGAACCGAGCGACTCCCGCTATCGCTTCCGTGGCAGTCCAGGCAATCAATCCTTGACTGACTGCTCAAAGGCGGGTTAAAGGCTGAAGAGTTGATAGAGTTTTTGCCCACTGCTAACACTGGGTGATAAGAAGTGTTGAGAGGGTCAAAAGACTGACGGAGGTCTTCAGCTTCCGGGGGAAGTAAAGTGTAACCGCTGTGGCATTTGAAACAAAGCTCATAGGTTTTCTCAATAGGTTTTTTAACTGTCCCTTTGAAGTCAACCCCGCCTACCCCAGCCAGAGGGTTTTCTGCCGTCGCCTGGTGGGGGTCGTGGCAGTCATAGCACTCGGAGTGCCTTCTTGAGCTTTCAGGGTCGTAAGCCAAACCCGTCATATCTTCGTTGGGACGATGAAGATTGGCTTTTTCCACCGGATGATGGGAAGATTTTTCAAAGTCGTTCTCGGCGGAAACCAAGGGCGTTTCCAGAGGGTGACAGGAAAGGCAAAGTTTTTCCTCTTCAAAACCACTGTCTTTCCCCTTAAACCCCAGCAAGCTCAAGTTTCTGGAACCGTGGCTTAAGTGGCAGGTCTGACAGCCAACCCCTTTTTTCCCGTGGGCCGAGGAAGGAAAGGCAGTTTTGTTCCAGCCCGAAAAGAAAGGAGCCTGAACTGAAGGAAACTGGATGCTATAAGGAACCAGGGAAGAAGAGGTAGAAACCTTTTGAGGAGGATTATCATTATGGCAGGCCAGACAAAAATCGTTTTCATCACTGAGAAAGAGAAAAGTATTTCGAGGGTTGGAAAGAGATTTTTTTCTGGAAAAGTGGGGGTTATGGCAGGAGACACACTCCAAACCAGCTTCTTTACTGACAACTGAATGATGAGAAGTAAAAGTAAACTCCTCCTCTTGTTTCTGGTGGCAGTTAAAACAAAGCTTTTCTCCGCTGCTTTCGCCTTCTCCTTGAAAGCCTTCCATTTGAGGTGAATTAGAAGAATGAGAAGCGTGGCAGTTTAAGCAGCTCAAACCGGACTTGCTTCTGGAGGGCAAATTATGAACACCCTGGTTAAAAAAGCTTTTAAAAAAAGTCGTTGTTTGAGTGGTTTGGTTCAGGTGGCAGGCAAAACAAAAATCTTCTCCCCCTCTTCCTTTGGCTTTTAATAATCCCGGAGATTTTTCAGCAATCAAATGGGGCGAATGACAAGCAAGGCAGTTTCTTCCATAGTGAAGGTAAGCGCCGTTAAAGGTTCCGGAAACCGGTTTTCCAAAAGAGCCGTTGTGGCAAAAAAGGCAAAAGTCAGCGATATCCCCCTTATAATCAGCCAGATAACGGTGACAGTCCTCACACAGAGAAGAAGTGAAACCCTGATGGGGAAGAAAAACCTTCCCTTTAAACTTTTTCAAGCCTTCTTCCTGAGCTTTAAGATAGGAAAAGGGAAAAGAGAGGAACAAAAAACCAAAAAACAAGAGAAAAAAGAGAGCTTTAAGCAGACTTAAAGCTTTTCTTCCTTTTTTATTTCTCAATAATCCTCCTATTATTAAACCAAAAGCATTTTACCAAAGAAGATTGAGTATCAGCAATGAAGATTTTTTTAAAATAAAGGCAGTTTGGAACAAAAACCAGGCATTTATCCGAAGGGGGCAGCAGGAAGCCAAATAAACTATTTTTAACCCGTTTTTCCAGAAGAAAATCGGCTTTGCCGAAAGCAAAAAAGAGCTCTTGGAAGATATTAATAAAAAGTTTTTGAGCCGTGTTTTTTCGGGAAAATTATTGACACTCAAGGAGCAAGAAGTTAATCTTAAAACAATGAAAAGCGCTCTAAAAGCTCAAATTAAGGTTCAAGTTTTAATACTCATCACCCTTTTCCTGATTTTCTTTTCCCTTTTCCCGGCTGCCCTGGCGCTTGGACCTCATCGCAACTATACCGACGATACTCAAGCCTGCCGGGAATGTCACGCTATTCACGAAGCTCCCTCGCCGGTGGGAGCGGTCTTGCTCAAAGCCACTGCCTCCACCATCGAACAAGCAGCTCTGGCAACCTGTAATCTCTGCCACGGAGCTGGGGGACCAGCGGTTTACAAGCCTTATGCTCAGCCACCCCTTACGGTTCAAGCCCGCCACTCCCCCACCTTAACTATAACCAGCATCTCCTATCTGGGAATTGGAACGCCAGAAACAGGGGTGCCTTCAATCAGAAAAGTGCTCTGCCTGGCCTGCCACAACCCTCACGGAACAAGTCTTTACACCATTCCCACTTTCACTCCCGACACCACTTATGGAGTTACCAATGCTCTTTTGCGACGTCCGGGAACAGCTTCCCTTAACTACGCTCTCCCCGGTGCCGGGACAACCGGAACGCCGAACGCTTACGGAGCTCAATGGTGTCGCGACTGCCATAACCGCCCGGAAAACATCCTCTCCCATCAGTTAGGGCCAGCAGGTGAGCCTCACCCTTACTCTTCAACCACCACCTATCAAGCAGTTTGGTACTGGGCTTCCCCCACCTATGTTCAAGGAAGGTTAGGAGGAACAACTTCTGCCTATGTAATGTATGACCGCAACTCAATAGACGACCCCGACCCAATCTGTCAGCAGTGCCATGAAGATGCCCGAAATGTGGAGGGGGTCTTCAAAGTGACAACTGCTACTTATCAAAGCACCGACAATCCGCCTTATAAGGGTTTTCCCCATCAGGGAAGTCTGGCTAACTTCCGGGTGGAAACCGGGGACGATCTTTGCACCAACTGCCATCCCCAGGAAGAACTTCCCTAACCCACGCGGGTTAGCCCCCCGCCCGGTTTGAAATGCCGAAACAAATTCTTGTTTTTATAATTTTCCTTCCCCATCCTTCTTTCCCCCCTTATAAGGAAGGGGAAAACCAATCTTCGCCTTTTAATTTAAAGGGGAATTGAGGGAGATTTGAGAAAGGAAATAAGGCGAGTTTTTGCAAGTTGAAGAATGGGTAAAAAGAAACTGAGGGAAGCCAGGAATTCTAAATAATAATTTTCAATACCTTACCTTAAAAACGGCTAGCCTTTTCTGTTCCGTGTCAGCCACATAAAGATAGCCGTCTGAAGAATAAGCCAGACCCCGGGGAAAGGAAAACCTAAAAGCCCCACTTTCATTCCCGGCCTCGCCCAAGCGGTTTCCCTTCAGGTCATAAAGGTAGATTTTTTGCCTTAAAGCATCGGCGACAAAAAGCCTTTCATTTTTTTTATCGATAGCCAGCCCGGAAGGCAAACCAAACTCCCTTTTAGCTGAGAATTTTTCGCCTCCTTTTTGCCAAAGAAGCCGACCAGAAGGGGAAAAAGCAAACAAAGAAAAGTTTAAAGTATCAGCCACATAGATGTTTCCCTGGCGATCTACAGCTACTCCCCAGGGTCCTTCCAGATAACCCTGGCCAATCGAGCCCAAATAGCGCCCTTCTTCAGTGAAAAGATGAACGCAACCACGGTCAGCAAGGTAAACCTTCCCTCCCGATGAAGTAATCATTAAAGGGTTTACCAGCAAAAGAGAAGGGCTGAAAACTCGAAGAAAGTTTCCTTTTAAATCATAAGCTACAAGGCGCTTATTGCCCGAGTCAACCACCAAAACTTCCTCTCTAGAAGTAACGGTTAAGCCAGCTGGATACAAAAAGCCTTTCCCCGAAGAGTCAATTTTCTCGCCTGGAGGTGGATTGGCCACAAAAACCTGGCCAAAAGAAAAAAGAAACTTCCCCCCCCGAGTAAAAACAAATATCTTTTGCTTCCCTATGTCGGAAAGATATAATTTGCCTGTGTTATCCAGAGATAAAGCATAAGGGCTCTCAAAAAAATCTCCTTTTGAGCCCCCGGCTACTAAAACAAAGGCTCCTTTTAAAAAACTTTCTTCGCCCTTCAAGCCAAGGCGATAAGCAAGCTCTGACCTGCTGGGAGCATAAAAGTAAACTAAAGTTAGAAGAGCAACCAGAATGAGAAGAACTACCGTCGCTAACTTTTTTGTCTTTAAAGAAAGGCCCAGCATTAACCGAGCATCAAGGAAGTTCGCCAGTTGGGTGACAATTCAAGCAAAGGTCATCCCCGGTCTCGATAACCATCCGGTAATTGGTGGTTTCGTGAGGAAAGGCAATGTAAACAGGGTTAATTCCTGGGCTAAAGGTAGCTGAAGGAACATCGCGAGCATCCTCGTGACACTGCTGGCAAATTGGGTCAGGGTCGTTTAAGCCTGAGTGGTCGCGCATCACATAACCCACATTGGAGTTAGCCAGAGCCGTGGTATCGTAACTTATCCCATTCCAGTAGTCCACAGAGTCGTAAGCAGTAAAAGTGGAAACTGGATGATTGTCTATTCCTGGTATGCCATTGTGGCGGCGATCATGGCAGTCAGCACACCAGCCACCCCCATAGAAAAAATAAACACCCGTAGCCGGTCCGGGCGTGCCCAGAAGAAGATGATTGGTAGCTGTAGTTTCTCCGTCTCCAACAAAGCTGGCAGTAATCATTCGACGAGGATTAGCATGGGGAGAATGACAGGAAGTACAAGTAAAAGTGCTGTCTAGACTGAAATTTCCTCCCAAAATAGAAGTGGCTATCTCCATCGCCTGGTTATGTCCCCCTTTAACTTCAGAGGAAGGGATTACCTGGTAAATCCAGCCCCGAGGGGCAACTGTTTCCGAAGTAACACCAAAAGTGGGATCGTGACAGTAGCGACAGTTTTCCAGAATAGTTTGATAGCGAAGAAGCACCCGAGACGAGGAAGCACGGTGAACAGCGTGGCACTCGCGGCATTTATTAGTAGTGGAAACATAACCGCCGTGAGGTCCAGCCGGGGAAACATTATACTGGGGAGGAAAATTGTAACCGTAGTCCGGAAAGCCAACCCCACTTCCTGGAGAAGAGATAGTCTCCGTGGGGCTCCAGTAGTCGCTGGGGTTGCCCGGGGTTGAGGTTGGAGTAAAAGAGTAAGCCAGGGGCAGAGATAAAAATGATAAAAATGAAAAGCAAAGAAAAGCTAAAAAAAACTTCCAGAAAGAGCCTTTTAATTTCATTTTAGAGTAATTTTATCTTTCTGCTTCGGGCTTAGTCAATCATTTTTGAGTTTACAAAAGGGACCAAAACTTCACACCTGCTCTGAAAAGCTGAAATACAAATCCCCTCAACCTCCGGGCTCAGACCCGGATATACTTTCTCTACCCCCTTAAATTTTAAGGGTTTTCCTTTTTTGCCTTCCCCTTTAAAAAGGGGAAATGAAAATGATTTAAAAAGGGGCAAGAAAGAAGGAAGGTTTCGAAATCCCTCCTGTTCCCTCTTGTAAGTAAGGGGGGGAATTAAGGCCTGTTTGGAAAAAGAGGAAAAAGAAAGTGAGCTTCAGAAAAAAAGGGGAACGATAGAAAAAGGGAGATTCAAGAAGTTGCGAAGCGAGAGTTTAACTTCAAAAAAACCCTGAAACCTTTGTTTAAAAGTCTTTCCTAAGTCAAAAAACTAAGGGAGCCAGGAAGAAGTAGTTTCTTTCCTTTTCTCGTAAGAGCGTAAAAGTTCTTTGTTCACTCGGAAAATTTGGACCCGGTTGTTCTCCATATCAGCCACGGCCAGCAAATTTTTGTAAACCTTCACCCCCCGGGGAAAATTAAACTCAACTGGCCTCGTCCCCCGTTTGCCAACCTCAGTTAGAAACTCTCCCTGGCGGTTAAAAATTTTGAGGTTAAAGGCAAAGGCATCAACCACATAAACATAACCTTCCTCATCTACGGCTACTCCCGCAGGCAAACCAAAAAAACGATTAGAGGAAACCACCCCTTTGGGTGGTCTTCCTCTGACCCAAAAAATCTTTCCGAGAGGCTGATAAGCAGTTAAAGTGAGGTTCCGGTTATCAGTGATAAAAACCGTCCCCGCTAAATCAGCTGCTACCCCCAAGGGCCCAGCGATCATCCCGGCCAGCCGCCCTCTCTCTCCTAAACTGTAAAGATAGTTTCCCTTCAGGTCAAAAACAGCCACTCTCTTTTTAAACCCGTCAGCTACATAAAGGCGACTGCCTGCCACATCCAGGGTTAAAGGGAAAACCTTTCCCCACCTTTCATCCTTTAAAAAAGGAAACCAGAAAAGAGGTTTTCCTTCGGGGGAAAAAACCTGAATTCGCCAGTTAGCGGTGTCGGCAACAAAAATGCGTCCCTGGCTATCCACATCAATACCCAGAGGATAGTTAAATCTTCCAGGCAGCCAGTTAACAGGAGTGCCAGCTCGGGGAAAGGCCACTCCCAGCCGACCAAAGGAAAACAAAAAAACACCTTTTCGATTAAAAACGCATACCCGGTTGTTCCCGGTATCCGAAACATAAATCCTCTCTCCATCAAAGGCAACATCATTGGGGCGGGAAAAATAGGGATTTTCAACCCCTCCCGGCCCATAAATGGTCAAAAGGTGAGTTAAGGGCCCTTCTTTTTTTATTTGAGAATCAACCAGACCGGTTCCCTGGCGCAAAATCAATTGATAGTAAAGAAAAAGGAGGAAAAAGAGGATTAAAAACAAAACAATAAGTATTGCTTCAACTGTTCTTATTTTTCTTTCTCTCTTACTCGCTTTTTTCTTGGCCATTTTGAAAATCTAAATTTTATCAGAAAATCCCATCAAGAAGATAAAGAACTTAAAGGTTCTCGGTAAGTTTTTTTAATCTTTCACTCGCTTCTGGATAGGAAGCATCCAGAATCAAAACTTTACGGTAAGCACTTACTGCTTTTTGCTTTTCCCCCAGCTTCTCGTACACCCAGCCCAGATTGTAATAAGCCGTCGCTGTTTTTTCACCTAGCCGAACCGCTTCCAGGTAGGAATTTAAAGCCGGGCGATAGTAAGAAGGCTTCCTTTCAAGTTCAGCCAGAGTGGCGTAGACATTTCCCTTTTCCAGCCAGACCAGAGCAGAAAAAGGATTAATCTGATAGCTTTTCTCAACTAATTTCCAGGAACGATAGGCGAGCTCTCTTTCACTGAAAGCTTGAGCTAAAGAAAGATAGATAGAAGCTGCTTGAAGATTGAGAAACTCATCCCGGGGATTAATTTTCAAAGCTATCTCCAGGCTTTTATCAACCTCGGACTGCCAGATTTTCCCTCCGGACATCTGGGCCAGCTGGGAAGCGGCTTTAGCTCGGCCAAGCCAGTTAAGTTCTTCCCAGGGAGAAAAAACCGTTGCCTTCTGGTAGTTCTGGTAAGCTTGAAGAGGGTGGGCTTTTAAGCTAACTTCTCCCCGATAATAATAGATATTTCCCAGCCAAAAAAAACAAAGAAAAAGGTAGCCAGTTAGAGTTGCCAGAAAACCAGCGCTAAAAAGGTAGGATTTAAGCCTGATAGTCCTTTCTCTTCCTTTGTTGGCCAGGCCAAACAAAATTCCAGCTAAAATCCAGAAAAAGGGAGCGTAGCTATAATGAGAAAAAAGAAACTGAAGCGAGATGAGATAGCTGAAAAGAGAAGAAAGCAAAGCTATTACCAAGTTTTTCTCTTCCCGAGAAGCATCAGAACTTAAAAAACGAAAAGAAGAAAGAAAAAGATAAAAAAGAAAAGAAAGATAAAAAAGAAGATAAGGCAAACCCTGGGTGGAAGCCAGCTGGATAAGCTCGTTGTGAGCTTTGTCCAGAAGCGGACGGCGGCTGTTTTTTCCCCAAGGAGTGTCGGCTTCGCGGGGAAAAGATAGCTTTAAAGTGTCTGGACCAGAACCGAAAAGGGGGTATTTTTTGACCATCATCAAGCTTTTTTCCCACATTAGAAGGCGGTTTCCCCCACTTGTCCCGGCCTCAGCCTCGGTAATTTGTTTCAAGCGCTCACTTAAACGAAAGCTGTGAGGGGCAGGCAAAAAATAAACCAGAAGAAAAATAAGAGCCAGCAAGCAATAAAGAGCGAAAGAAAAAGGAGTTTTACTTTTTTCTCCTCTCTCTGGAGAAAAAAGCCGAGCGTTCAAGAAAGCAAAGAGCAAAAGAGCGAGAAGAAAGCCCAGCCAGGCAGAGCGGCTGTAGGTGAAAAGAAGAGCCAGAAAACCCGCCCCCAGAGCGAGCAAAGAAAAAGAAAGATAATTTTTTTTCCTTACCTCTTCAGAGGCGAAATAAAAAGCTAAAGGCAAAAGCAAAGCAAGATAAGAGGAGAAAGAAGTAGGGTTAGCAAAGGTAGAAAAAGAACGCCCGGTTGGCTTACTAACCGCCCCTTGAGTTAAAAGGTAAAGCACGGGGTTGAAAAAGAAATGTTCAAAAAGAGCAATCAGAGAAGTTAAAAGTACTCCCAGTAAAAAAAAGTTTTTTAATTTTAAAAAAAACCCGCCTGGAAGAGGCGAAGAGAAAAAGAGAAAAAGAAAAAAATAACAGGTCAAAGCTAAAAACCCTTCATATCGCAGGGTTTCACCCAAAAAAGCAGTCTTAAAATTTAGTGAGAAAGTTAAGGAAAGAAGAAGAAAAAAGAAAAGAGGCAGAAGAAAAAATAAAGAAGCAGAGTTAACTTTTTGGAAACCTCTTTTTTTCCAGTTTAAAAGCCAGATTAAAGCCAAAGAAAAGGTTAAAAAAAGAAAAACCGGGTATTTAAAAGAAAAGAAAGGATAAGAAAAGGGCCAGAAAATAAGGGGATAAAAAAGAAAAAAAAGAGCGGTTAGAAAAAAAGTAAGATTGAACTGCTTAGTTTTTTTCATAAGATAGATTATAACAAAAGCCCTTTTGCCCTTTTTGAAAAAGAATTGAAGTGAGCTTCAAATATAGGTTTTTGAATTAAGTTTCCAAAAAAGACAAAAAAGACACTGAAAAAGCTCTTAATTAAAAAAAGAGGCACCTTCAAGATTTTCTTAAAGGTGCCTCTTTTAGTTAGAACCAAACTTTCTTTACGGCAGGCCCTGAGTTTCGTGGCAGTTCAAGCAAAGGTCATCCCCAGTTTCAGCTCGGAAGCGGTCAAGCTGAGTCTGGTGAGGGAAGTCTTTGTACTGAGGATTGTCGCTGGCCACAAAGCTTACAGAGGTCACATTAAAGGCTGCTTCCACATTTCGGGTATCCTCATGGCACTGCTGGCAAATCGGATAGTAAGTGTAACCAGTGGAGTTGCTGGCACTCTGCTTATAACCGTTATTAGAACCGCCGAGCTTTGTCTGGGCCCAGGCCGAACCGGTCCAGTAGTATACATTGTTGTAGACCGTCGCAGTGTTTACTGGATGGTTGTTTATTGGGCCTTCTGAATGGCGGTTTAGATGGCAATCAGAGCACCAACCACCGCCGTAATAGCTGAATTGAAAATCAGTAGTTGTTGGCTGGCGGTAAGGATTTTTCTTCAGCAGTTTGTTAGTTTCCACTCCATAACCGTAGAAAGTAGTAGTGGGATAAGCAGGAAGTCCGGAAGGAGCAGTATAGGTCTGGGTGAGGTTGTTGGTGTCCCCAAGGAAAGCTGCTACAGTGTTATTATCATGGGGAGAATGGCAGTTAGAGCAGGTCAAGGAAGTGTTCATAAAAGCGCCACCAATCAGAGTTCCCGGAACAGAGGTAGCATCAGTAGTCATTATATGCTCACCGGGACCGCTGCCAGCCGGAGCAACGTTTCCATAAACCTTCCGCCCGTTAGTTCCATTATGACAATAGTTACAGGTAGCCATTACTGTAGACTGGGGCAGAAGCTTGAAGCTGGAGAGTGCCTCATGGACATCATGGCAACAAACACACTTGTTGGTTGTATCGCGATAATCACCATGAGGACCCATAGCTGCATAAACCACCCCTACCATAAAGAGGGAAAAGACAAGAGCCAAAAGAAGAGAGATAGCTGTTTTACGCAATTATCTCACCTCCTTTCCAACAGTAATCTTAGGGTTAGTTTACCTATCGCTTAAATCTATGTCAAGTATTTTTTTAAAAATTTTTTTTAAAAAACTTGATTTTCTTAAAATAAACACTCCGCCTACCCTTAAAATAGCCTATCCCTCTTCAAAGGTAAATTTAGTTATTTTTATCTTTTGAACCCGGTCGTTTCCCCAATCAACCACATATAAATAACCTTCATCATCAATGGTCAAACCCCGACTGAAGTTAAACTCCCCGGGATTTACCCCCCGGTGCCCAACCTTGGCTATGGGTTTGCCGTTTTTGTTTAAAACCTGAAGGCAAAAGCCGAAAGCATCGACTAGATAAACATTTTCTTTGTCATCTACGGCCAGGCCAGAGGCAAGGTCAATCGGGGTTTCTCCCCTTAAGCCAGCCGGAACTTCCCCGTAAACCCACTTTACCTTTCCATCCTTAGTGAAAGCGGTAACAGTCATATTTAAGCCATCAGAAACATAAACGGTGCCGCTTTTGCCCACCACCACATCCAAAGGACCATCAAGTTTGCCTGGTTCTCTTCCTGGCGTCCCGATAGTTCTTTTGAAGTTTCCTTTGAGATCAAAAACATTTATTAGATGTCCTTCGGAGTCCGCCACATAAATTTCGTTTCCACTGATACTTAAGCCGGTAGCGTGAATGGTGCCGTTTTTGGGAAACCAGTCAAGGGGCCTACCGGTGGGGCTGAAAACCTGAATGCGGTCGTTTAAAGTATCGGCGACATAAATATTGCCTTCATCATCAACATCAATACCGTAAGGCAGCCAGAAACGGCCTGGTCTCCAGGTAATTCTGCCTCCAACGGGCACTTTAGCCCGCCCTTCGGTCCCAAAAGAAAAGAGATGACGACCGTAGCGATTAAAAACACAAACCCGATTGTTCTCACCGTCAGTTACATAAATGTTTCCACCTTTGTCAGTAGCCACATCGTTTGGACGCCGAAAATAGGGATTGGGCTGAACGCCAGGACCGCTAATAACCATAAAAACCCGGATGGCTCCGACATCTTGAGGTACAGCTTCAACCAACCCTCCCCCTCTTTTGGGAAGAAGATAAAAATAGAAATAAAGTAAACCGATTATGCCAATAAGAATAATTAAAACCAGAATTTTTATTAAGGTATCGGTTCTTACACCGCGCTCTTGCCCTTGCTCTTCCATCTCACCCCCAAGTCAATATTTTTTTATTTTTATCAAATAAAAAAGTTTTTGTAAAGTTTTTTATTTTTTAAGGCAACTCATAAATCTGGTGGCACTTCAAACAAAGATTATCGGGTTTCCAGACAACCATTTGAGGGTAAGCAGTTCCGTGCGGGTCATGGCAGCTGGTAGTGCAAAGAAGGGTCTTGGCCGGTTTGCCCGGGTTAACAACGAAGGTTTCTTTTCCTTCCCTTCCATCGCGATTAACATAGTAAGTATCTAAATCCCAGCCAATTCGCTCATCCCGATAAGGTTTCTCAACTGGGTGAGTTTTAATGGTGGCTTTTCGGGAAAAAACGGTACGGTTGTGACAGAGATAACAAAGGGCGGTCTCCGGTATAACTTCCAGAGGCGGATAATCAGAGCCATGGGGAACATGGCAGTTTAAGCAAAGCCCTTTACCTACCCGAACAGCCTGATTGTGAGCACTTCGCTGGTAATAATAGCGGTTTGAATAAAGGGTTATTCTATCTCCATGGCACTTAAAACAGAGCTCGTTGTCTTTAGCAATCACCAGTTTTGGATAATCAGCGCTGTGGGGGGCATGGCATTTAAGGCAGGTCCAGGTGATGTTAACCGGATGATGTGAAAGTCGCAAAAACTCCAGACGCAGAGCCGGATGGCAGTTATAGCAAAGATAAGGAAGCTGACTTTGAAGTAAAACGCTAACCTGGGACGAGTGAGGGCGGTGGCATAAGGTACAGGCGTAACGTTCAAAAGGTTGATGCCTGACCGGACGCCGATAATCTTTAGCCACCGGTGGATGGCAAGCCAGGCAAACAACTTTCTGGGTGTCGGCTAAAATTCCGATGTACTCAGAAGCGTGAGGTTGATGGCAGCTTAAGCAAGCTCTCTCATTAAAAGGTGGATGGAGTATCGGTAAAGCAAACTCGGCTTTCATCGGATGGCAGGAAACACAAAGATACTTCTCGTCAGTTATTAACAAACTTAAGTAGTCAGAAGCATGAGGGTCGTGGCAGGTGGTACACTGCCCTTTGGCAAAAGGGTAATGGCGATAATGCATCTTATCCCGAGAGGCAACCTCAGAATGGCAGGAAAAGCAGAGAGGTTTGAGGGGCATAATTAAGCCAGCAGGACCAATTGAGTGATATTTTTGAGCAACCTTTTTTTCAAAACCTCCCTTTTTTTAGTTATTTTTTGAGGAGCAATGCCGATCATTTTGCCGCAAGGGCTCTCTGGCTTAATGCCAAACCATTTGCCACAAACCGTTCTTAAACCAACTCGGCCTCTGGCTTCCTTGTAAGTCTTGACCGTTTCCCGATAAATTCGCTCGGCATGGTCAAGATGGCAGGAAAGACAGCTTTCTTTCAAAAAAGGGTTGTGGACAACAGGTTGATAAAGTTTGGGAACCATCTCAACATGACAAAGAAGGCAGCGACGGTTCTTCTTTAAAAACTCAGCTACTTCCGGAGTGACACGGTAAAAGGCGTAGTAAAACAGGCCAAAAAACTGAAGTAAGAGAAGAAGAATTATGATAATCAAAAGAATCTTGCGACGTCGGCCGGTGGCTTCTTCAATGGGATGAGCAATTATCGGATAAGGGGTAACCCGAAACCAGAAACACAAATCCCGATAGCTATCCTCGCGCCAGCCAGTAAGCTCGGTCGGTTCAGTTTGACAGTAAGCCGCCTCCTTCTTTAAAAAAGTGCCAAAAAGGAATTTTTCTTTTTCTTCCAGGGAAGACTCAAGCCCTTCGACCTGATAAAAGCATTCTTCAGTAGCCTGAGGGGCTTTAAGAATAATCCTGAGACGAGAGTTAATTTTTAAGGTATGCGGAGTTTTAAAGCTATACCTGACTTCTTTAAAACTGGTGGAAGCTGCCCTGGCTTTTAAAATTACTCCTTCTTCAAGAACTTCCCCGGTTCGGGCATCCTGGAGAGCTATAAACAGGTCACCTTTCGGAACCAGAGGAGAACTTTTTCTTAAACGGAGAGCAACCTGGGTAACGGTCTGAGGCTCAGGTAAAGTAAAAACCTCACCGGCTGAAGACTGACCGTAAATCGGAGCCGAGTTGAACCTGGAAAGGTAAGTCTGGCCCAAAAAGGTTCCGTCAGTAAACTCGAGCAAAAAGATGGCTTCCGCTCCACGCAGCAACTGCCAGCGGTCGCCTTTTTCGGCCAGCATAATCTTCTGAGCAGGGAAATTAGCTCCTTTAAGATAGGCAAAGTTGGCAAAACGCTCTGGACTGGCTTCTTCGGAATAAATAACCAGATAATAAAAGCCATTCTTTTCCAACTGGCAGGTTAAATCAACAGCTACAAAGCCACTTTCTTTAACTTCAAAGCGGCTCTGGCCAATAATTTCTTCGGATGGCCTACCGGCTGACTCTGGCCTGACCTGTAAAGAATAGATTAGAGGTAAGCCGGAAAAATTTTCAATATAAAGATAGACTCGGGAAACTTCGGGCTTTCGCTGGGTGAGGGTAAAGCCAATGGCCAGTTTGGTTTGGGGTGATTTTAAAGAAATGGAAGCGCGCTCTCTAAAATAGAACTGGTTTCCCCAGCGCTTCATTTACCCACCTAATTCCTTTATTCAGCTCCTAACCTTTTTAGGGCCTCTTTTGACTTCTTGTCGTCCGGAAGGAACTTTAAAGCCTGTCGATACTCTTCAATAGCTTTGTTTTTTTCTCCTAACTTTTCGTAAATCTCTCCTAACTCTCGATGAACGTTACCGTAAGTTTCGGAAATCCTTAAAACATTTTTAAAAGCCACTTCTGCCTCTTCATAGTTCTTTCTTTCCTTCTCAATCAAGCCAAGTTGAAACCAGGAAAGGGCATCATCCGGGTTTTTTTCAACGATGTAACGAAAAACCTCAGCTGCCTTGTCTTTCTTTTTCTGATTCAAATAAAGAACCCCAAGCTCATAGCGGTAGTTAAGAGCTGTGGGGTTTAAATCAATGGCTTTTTTAAGCTCCTCTTCCGCCTCGGCTGTTTTACCCATCTGGCGGTAAACAACCCCCAGAGCAAAATGAGCGGCGGCATCGTTAGGGCGAGCTTTGATGGTTGCTTGCCAACGTTCAGCTTCAAACTCCAGAGGTGTCTTGGGCTGAACCTGACCGTAATAGCGATTCAGAATCAGGCCAATTAAAACAAAAACCGCAATTACCAGCAAAATCAGGATTACGGAAAGTAAATAGCTGACAACAGCACCTCTTTCGTTTACTGCTTTTCTCAAGCTTATCCCCCCTTTCTCCTATAACTTTGTTTATAGCTTAACTAAAACTTCTTTTTACTGCAAGTTTTTTCTTGATTTCTTTCTTTTCCTCTCCTCTATTAGATAATAGGAAAGAATCTGCATTTCCACTGCTAAATCAACATAACGAACTGGCAGGCGGCTATCTAATTCCAGGGAAATGGGGGCAAAATTTAAAATAGACCTGACGCCAGCTTCCAGCAAAAGCTTGGCTACTTCCTGAGCAAAATCGGCGGGGACAGCAATTATCCCGATATCAATTGGGCCTTTAAGCTTAACAAAATGCTTTAATTCCTTTATTGATTTTACCTTTAGACCGCCAATCTTCTGACCAATTTTCTTGGGGTCGGCGTCAAAAGCGCCAATAATTTTGAATCCCTTTTCTTCAAAGCCCGGATAGCCTATTAAAGCTGAGCCCAATCTTCCTACCCCAACGACAATAGCTTTCCGCGGTTCCAGAAGGCCCAGGACATAAAGAATGGTTTCTTCCAGATGATGAACATTATAGCCCATCCCCCTTACCCCTAACTCCCCCAGAAAAGAAAGGTCTTTGCGAACCTGAGCTGAGTTACTGCCTACAAGCTCAGCCAGCTTCCGAGAAGAAACATAAGCATTTTCGTCTCTTTCCACCTGAGACAGAGCACGCAAATAAAGAGGTAAGCGGTTGAGAGTTGCTTTCGGGATTGACTTTGGCTTTTTCCGTTTAAACTTAGTAACTTTTTTCACAATAGCCTTATTATATAACCTACAGCCCAAAAAACCAAAACTTAAGTTTTTTTATTCATTTTTATACCGAGATTAATTTTTTAGGGCTATCTCCAGTAAGCTACTCAGGTTATCATTTTCTCCCGATTCTCTGATAAGATTAGGTTTAGAAATTTTTTAGCTGCTTTAAGGTGAAATGTTCTAATGGAAAGCGCAAACTTAAAGAAACTACGAGAGCTTTACCAAAAAAATAAAATCAGGTTTATTTTAACCTTTGCTTTCCTGGCAATCGGCCTTCTGTTTTTAATAACCTTTCTCCTGACCTCTAATTCGCAGTATTGTGGAAGCTGCCATTTGATGAAAGCCAGCTACACCTCCTGGCTGAAATCAAGCCATTCTAACTTTGCCTGCCTGGATTGTCATGGAAAACAAAGCTGGATTGGGATGATTTCTAACCCTTTAAGAATAATGAACTACTTTTTCAGCTACCTTACTTTCAAACCTTCCGCCTTGCCTTCTTCCATTGTTAGTAATGAAAATTGTCTTTACTGCCACGAATCAATCTTAAAAAGAATAAAAATTACTTCTAACATTAAAGTTAGCCATAAAGAATTCACTGAAACCGGCTATTTCTGCACCGATTGTCACAGCGCCATTGCTCATCAAATAAAAGGAATTCCCCGCAATTATCCAAATATGGACCGCTGCTTTAAATGCCACAATGGGCAAAAAGCAAGCAAAGATTGTGCCCTCTGCCATCTTTTACCAGTAAAGGAACTTAAAATCAGCGGTTCAGCTAAAAGCTCTTACAGCTTGCTTCACCGGGAAAACAAAAAATACCACGGGCTGGGAGATCAAAATACCTGTCCTATTTGTCACTCTAAAAACCTTTGCCGGAAGTGCCATCAAATAATTATGCCTCATCCGGAAAACTGGCCTCTTTATCATTCGCAAGCTGCTCTTCAAAGCAAGAAAGAATGCCTTAACTGCCATCAATCCTCTTACTGTCTCAACTGCCACCAGTTGGAAATGCCTCATAGCGAAAAGTTTATTCGCGAACACGGAGCCATCGCTTCAAAAGAAAAAAAGGTTTGTCAGAATTGTCATTACCTTAAAACCTGCGAATACTGCCACATTGCCTCCGCTCACCATTATGTGAAAAAGAATTTGCGCTTGTTTCCTTAATCAATCTCTTCTTTCTTAAATTTTTAAAATTTTTAATTTTTTTTCCTATTTTTTATATTTCTTCTCAATTCTCCTCTCGACTATCCCTCACTTTTTAAAAACTCACTCCTATTCCCCTTTTCCGAACCCACCTTATTTGCTCCCTTCTCAAAGCTTTTCTTCCTTTCTCTCTGGAAAAGAAGGGTAGTCTTTTTCGTTCCCCCTTTAAATATAAGGGAAAAAGAGAAGATTTTTAAAGCTCCCTTATTTTCGCAGGGTTTGTTGTAAAACCCTCAATCTCCCTTAAAAATTTAAGGGGAGGTGAAGAGTGGAGTTTATTTCAGCAACTCAAAATAGGTAGGAAGGTTTGACACCAAAGGTTTTTAATCTTTCCCCTTTATTTGTTATACTTTACCTTATGCAAGACTTGATTCGGCAGGAACTAATCGAAAGTGCTCAAACAAAAAGCCTCATAGCTGAAGAGTTAGCTGGCGCCATTGAAGACGCTGCTGACCTTATCTGTAAGTCCTTGAGAAGAGGGGGGAAAGTCTTAATCTTTGGTAACGGGGGAAGCGCTGCTGACGCTCAACACTTCGCTTGTGAACTGGTAGGAAAATTTAAAAAAGTTAGAAAAGCTCTTCCCGCTGTTGCTTTGACCACTGACACCTCTATTTTGACTGCCGTCACCAACGACTTTGATTTTAAGTATATCTTCAGCCGCCAGATAGAAGCCCTGGGCAAGCCAGAAGATGTAGCTGTGGCCATCAGCACCAGCGGCAACTCTCCCAATGTCTTAGAAGGAATTAAAGCCGCTCGCGACCTCAACATAAAAAGCATTGGTCTTTCAGGAAAAAGTGGCGGAAAGCTTGCCCAGGTTGTTGACATCCCTCTGCTTGTTCCTTCTGTTTCTACTCCCCGAATCCAGGAAGGACACATTGCCATCATCCATATTCTCTGTCTTCTGGTTGAAAGGTCTTTCTTCGGAGAATAAGTGCCAGAAAGAGCTGTTTTTTTAGACCGTGACGGTGTAATCATTGAAGACACTGGATACATTGACTCAACAAAAAGAGTTGTTTTTCGGCCCAAAGTAGCCGAGGAGCTTAAAAAACTGAAAGAAAAAGGATTTCTTCTGGTAATAGTTACCAATCAATCCGGGGTTGCCCGGGGGTATTTTTCCGAGAAAACCTTGAGAAAAATAAATAAAAGCCTGGTTGAAAAGCTAAAGGAAGAGGGAGTAGAAATAGACGCCGTTTATTACTGTCCCCACCACCCCGAAGGGAAAATTAAAGAATATGCTTTTCCGTGTAGTTGTCGAAAACCACAGCCAGGTATGATAATCCAGGCGGCCAGAGATTTGAATCTTGATGTTCAAGCCTCTTTCTTAATTGGCGACAGCGAGCGAGACATCCTGGCCGGTCAAGCTGCTGGTTGTAAAACTATTCTTTTAAAAGAAGGAAAAGGAGAATTAAACTTAAAAGTCAAAGCCGATAAAGTTGTAGAAAGCCTGAAGCAGGCAGTAGAATTTATCCTTTCAGGAGGTCAGGAAAATTAAACTCAAAAAACTTAAAGAACTTTTAAAAAAACTGGTAGGGAAAAAAGTACTGGTTTTAGGGGATATTATTGTTGATGAGTTTCTTTTTGGCGAGGTGGCTCGCCTCTCACCGGAAGCCCCGGTGCCAATTGTTGAACTTAAAAAGAGGCTTTCCCTCCCGGGCGGTAGTTCTAACACCGCTAATAACATAAGAAGTCTTGGCGGGATCCCCTTTCTGGTTGGCTTGATAGGGAAAGACCAAACAGGAGAAGAGCTAAAAAAGGTGCTCAAAGAGAGAGGCATTGACCCCTCTTTCCTTGTAACTTCAAATCACCGCCCCACCATTTTAAAAACCAGAATTGTGGCCCACTCACAACAAGTTGTTCGGGTCGACCGAGAAAATAAAGAGCATCTTAACTCCCGAGAAGAAAAAGAAGTTTCTCAAAAGATAGCCGAATTAGCCCGACAAGTGGAGGCTATTGTAATTTCTGATTATGAAAAGGGGGTCATTAGCCCTTTTATCGCCAGAATTGCCGTTCAAGAAGCAAAAAAACAGGGCTTGCCTTTGATCGTTGACACCAAAAAAGGAGACTTCAAGCTTTTTAAGGGAGCAACTGCTTTAACCCCCAACAAATCGGAACTGGAAAAGATGAGCGGCTTACCAGCCAAATCCGAAGGAGAAATCAAAAAAGCAGCCAGGTCCCTTTTGAGAAGAGGCAGTTTGAAAGCCGTTTTAGTTACCCGAGCCGAAGAAGGGATGAGTCTTTTTGAGTTTAAGAAAAAACCTTACCATGTGAAAGCCGTCTCTGCTCAAGTACACGATGTTACCGGAGCTGGCGATACTGTTGCCGCCGTTTTCACTCTCTCGCTGGCGGCTGGTTTAGACTTCAAGTTAGCTACCTGGCTGGCTAACCTGGCTGCCGCGGTGGTGGTAAGAAAAATAGGTACTGCTACCTGCCAGCCAGAGGAAGTCTTGACCCTGCTCTCCGAAGTAAGAGATAAAAATGGGTGAGGTCATCTCCCAAAAAGAGCTGGAAAAAATCCTGGCTAATCTCCAAGGGAAAAAAATCGTTTTTACTAACGGGGTTTTTGACCTCCTGCACCTCGGGCATGTTAGGTACTTAAAAAAAGCTCGCCAACTGGGTGATGTTTTGATAGTCGGCGTTAACAGCGACCGCTCGGTAAAAAAAATCAAAGGGAATAAACGGCCGTTAATTCCGGAAAAAGAAAGGGCTGAAATTGTGGCTTCTTTAGATCCGGTGGACTATGTGGTGATTTTTAATGAAGAAACGCCCATTAATCTGATTAAAAAAATAAAGCCCAGCTTCCAGGTTAAAGGCGGAGATTATAAAAAGAAGGACCTGCCGGAAGAAAAAGTAGTAAAAGAACTGGGAGGGAAAGTAGTCCTGGTGAAAATGGAAAAGGGCAAATCCACTTCATCAATAATTAAAAAAATCTTGAGAAAATACTCGGATGTTCAACTTTGAAAAGAAAAAAATAAAACAAAGAAAATGGGTAGCCACCGCCCTTCTAGCTGATGCTCTATTCTTAAATCTGGGAACAGTCCTGGCTTTTTTAATTAGATTTCAGGGTTTCCCTCCCCTTTTTAACTTTCGTGCCTACACTGACCTTGCTTTTTTCATCACTTTGATTGAACTCTTCTTCCTTTACGTTTACGAACTTTACAATACCGAGGAAGTTCAGGACCCCTGGAACATCTTTTTTTCAATTGTAAAAGCCATCTCTTTCAGCACTTTAATCACAGTTTTTCTTACTTTTTTCGTCGGTTTCCTCTCTTTTCCCCGAACTGTTTTTGTCCTCTCCTGGTTTCTCCAGATTCTCCTGGTAACTATCTGGCGTCTGTTTTTTCACCAGTTTTTTTCTTTTGAATTTCCTCCCCAGCGAGTAGCTATCGTTGGCGACAACGAACTCGCTCTGGAAGCAGCCAGCGAAGTGGAAAAGCGAAAACACCTTGGTTACGAACTTGTTGGCCTTATAACGCCTTCTCGTTTAACCAAAAAAAAGCTAAAAGGGAAAAGGATTCTGGGAACAGTTAGGTATTTGGTAAAAATAATTGAACAGTATGATATAAACCGCCTTATCTTTGCCACCCTGGTTCAGCACCGGGAACTGCTGGAGAAGTTAGCTGAAAAAAAAGGCGGGGAAGTTAAAGTAGATGTGGTACCCGAACTTTACGAAGTTTTTATTGGAAAAGTTGATTACAATTTAATGGGAGACATCCCCTTAATCGAACTTACTAAACAGCCGCCGGAATGGTATCAACTGGCAAAAAGAATTATTGATTTCTGGCTGGCTTTATTCTTCCTTATTTTATTATCGCCTCTCTTTGTTTTTATAAGTCTGGCAATTAAACTGACTTCTCCGGGTCCGGTTTTCTATATCCAGGAAAGAGTTGGTAAAGGAGAAAAAGTTTTTAGAGCCTACAAATTTCGGACGATGGTTCACCGGGCTGAAGAAAAAACCGGGCCGGTTCTGGCTAGCGAAAACGACCCCCGTATCACTCCTCTTGGACGGTTTCTGCGTCGTTATCGGCTGGATGAAATCCCTCAGCTTGTAAATGTTTTAAAAGGAGATATGAGCTTTGTTGGACCCCGTCCCGAAAGACCCTTTTTTGTGGAGAAGTTTAAAAAGACGGTTCCTGGTTACAGCGAAAGGTTCAGAATTAAACCGGGCTTAACCGGGCTGGCTCAAGTCAGCGGAGGCTATTCCATCAGTGCCCGCAATAAACTAAAATATGACCTTATTTACATTTATAACCAATCGCTTTTTCTGGACTTAAGAATAATTTTCCAGACCATTAAAGTGGTGCTCAAAGGAAAAGGTCAGTAAACTAAAGCCCTGAGCGAGAAAGAGTTGGCCAAAAAGAAAAAGAAAAAAAATATTAAAAAGGAAAGGGAAAGACTGGTCCAGAAAGACTGGACGGAAAAAGTTATCTATTATCTTTTCCTTTCCTTAGCTTTTTTTGTTCCTCTGCTCTTTTCTCGCATTACTTACGACCAGTTTGATATGCCGAAAATTACCTTCTTTAGAACAGTTTCCCTCATAATAATTTTTCTTTATGCTTACTCAATTTTCTTAGGCAAGAGAAGAGAAGTTCGTTGGCATCCTTACCTTATCTTTTTGTTTGCTTTTGTAACTATTTCCTTTATTTCAACCCTCTTTTCAATTAGCCCGGCTACTGCTTTTTTTGGGAAATACCGAAGATTTGAAGGGTCATTTACCTTTCTTCTTTACGCTACCCTTACTTTTATTTTTCTCCAGATTTTTAAAAAAGAAGAACAAATCAAGACTCTTTTTACCGTAGGTTTAGGAGCCGGCGTTCTTTCCAGCTTTTACGGCATTCTTCAGTACTTTCAAAAAGACCCCTTAGAATGGGGACAACTTCCATTTGAGGCTGGCCGCGCTTTCTCAACGATGGGTAATCCCGCTCTTTACGGTGGCCTTCTCACCCTTTTCTTTCCTCTTTCTATAGCTCTAACCCTGGCTTCAAAGGACTCAATTAAAACCACCCTTTACGCCACCAGCACTTTCCTTATTTTTTTCGCCCTGGGAGTTACTTTTAACCGCTCAGGCTGGCTGGCCAGCGTAGTTGCTCTCCTCCTTCTCCTGTTTTTTCTCTTTCTGGCCAGCTGGAAAAAGAAATTAAGTCGGGAGCCCCTTTATAACTACCTCTTCCTTTTGCTTCTTTTATTCGCTATCCTGGGAATCATTCAATATCAGTCCAGTCATAATCCCTCGGCTCCAATGAATGTACTGCAAAGAGCCGCTACTCTGACCAGTCTGGAAGAAGGGACATTCGCCCACCGAATTGAAATCTGGAGGGCAGCCTGGCACTCAATGCTTAAAAGACCGATTCTTGGCTGGGGTCCGGATACTTTTCGTCTGGTCTCCCGAATTTTCCAGACCCGAAAATACACCAGTATCACTCCTAATGTCGTGGCTGATAATGTTCATAACTTTTTGCTCCAGGTAGGTTCGGGAACAGGATTTACAGGTTTATTAACTTTAATTCTCTTTCTGGGAAGTGTTTTATACCAGGCTTTAAGACTAATTCTCAATCCGCCGGAAATTAAGCCTGAAGAAGAAAGCAGATATCTTTTGAACTTAGGAATTCTCCTTGCTGGGGTAGCTTATTTTATCAACCTGCTCTTTAATGTGAGCATCGTCGGGAGTTCCTTAATCTTTTGGTTTATGATAGCTTCCGTTTTAACTCAAAGCGACAAAGCGAAAACGATTTCTTTGCCTCCAAAAATTAAGACTTCTTCCCTGGCTCTTTTCGCCCTGGTGGGAGTGGGCTTCTTATCAGCCACTGGCATTTACGTTTCTTTGGCCCATTATCTTGCTGATTATTATGTAGTTGAAGGGGCTCGCTGGCAGAGTGTAGACCCTCTTAAAGCTGAACAAAACTATCTCCTGGCTGTTAACCTTAATCCTTATAACGAGCGCTACCCTTCCGAATTGGGAAAATTTTACCTCAGCAGAGCTCAAGCCAGCCAGTCTAAAGAAGAATATGAGAAGGCAGAAAAATGGCTCAAAAGAGCAGTTGAAGTTTCTCCTTACGAAACCGATTCGCTAATTTTTTTAGCTGATTTTTACCGGATAAGAGGAGTTAATACTAAAAACCAGAACGACCTAAAGAAATCCTTACAATATGCGGAAAGGGCTCTCAAAATATGCCCTTACCTTTATTCTGGTTATCTGGAAAAGGGGCTGGTTTATCAGACCGAAGGAAAGTGGAGGTTAGCCGCTCAAAACCTTTCCCGGACAGTTGACCTTTACCCTGGTTACGCTTTAGGCTGGCAACAACTCGGTTTTGTTTACGAAAAAAGTGGGGAAAAGAGAAAAGCCCTTTTAGCTTACAAGAAAGCTCTTGAGCTTGAACCAACCAACCAGGTTTTTAAGCAAAATTACGAGAATCTGGAGAAAAAACTTCAAAAATAGGTTGACCGATTATGCGCAAAAGTTTAAACTTCATTTTTATGTTACAAGCAAATAAAGAAAGAACGAGCAATGAGTAGTTACTACGACCCCAATCATGTACATAGCAAAGTTAAAATTACCCGAAAAGCAGTTGCTTTTGTAATCTCCAAAGGTTTTTTTAATTTTGTTCTCTCTCTTCTGACTTTAATCATCCTGGGGGCGGCGGTAATTGTCTTGACCAGCCAGCCTTCTTTTTGTGGTCTTTGCCACATTGTCCGCCCGGATATAAGCTCCTGGGAAAAATCAACTCATAGTAAGGTAAAGTGTTTAGCCTGTCATGTTGAGCCTGGCTTCTTTAATCTGCTGAAAGAAAAAGTTGGTGCCGTCAAAGAACCGATTCTTTACTTCACTGGAAACTATGAAAATCCCTTAAATAAAGAAAGCAAATTAGCCAGGGAAATGTCTGATGAATCCTGTCTTTCCTGCCACCAGATGAAAGAAAAGGAAGAAAAAATCACTTACGCTATGGGAATTATAATGAATCACAAAGCCCATGCTGAAGTTGGTTTGCGCTGCACTCAATGCCATAATAGAGTAGCTCACCCAATAAAGGTCTACAAAAACTTTTCCTCGATGGAACATTGCTTTACCTGCCACAACGGAAAAGCTCTCAAAAACGATTGTAGCCTCTGCCACACCGAGGTTTTCTTAAAAAAATCAAGGAAAAAGTAGCTTTTTAATCTTTGTTTTTAATCTTTGAATCCGTTCCCTAAAATTGCTTTATGTCTTAGTTTTAACTGCCTTCAAAAGTTCCAGAGCCGCCTGAAAAACTTCCTCGACCGTTATCTGTTGCAAGCAGAGATTTTGACGGCAGTTGGTAACCACTCCCTGATACTGACGAATGCAGGGGCTGCAGGCCAGCGGGTAGTAAATGACCCTGTTTTTAACCCCATAAGGTCCCCATTTGGTTGGAGTGTTAGGACCGTAAAGACCCAGAACAGGCACTCCTTCGGCTGCCGCCAGATGAAGAGCCCCGGTATCAACGCCTATAAAAAGAACCGCTTTCCTGAGTAAAACGGCAAACTCTTTCAAATTAAGCTTGCCAGCTGTAACGATGGGCTTAAAGTTAAGTTTAGCCAGCAGTTCTTTAACCGCTTCGTCCTCAGACGAGCTGCCACTAATTACCAGGCGATAACCTTTAGCTCGCAAAATCTCGGCTAAATCTGCCCATTTTTCGCTTTCCCAGCGACGAGAAGGCGCCCGGGGGCTGGTCGAGGGATGGAGAACAATTAGACTATCCTGTTTTTTAACTCCCTCTTTTCTTAAAAAATCCTTCACCTTTCTCTCGTCTTCTTTTGAAGTAGCCAGAGGTTCAAGCTTAATTTCTTTCTTTTTTCTGGCACCCACCGCCACGGCCAACTGATAAAAGTTTTCAACTTCATGCCAGTCAATATGGTAAGGGACCAGAATGTTGAACAGGCCTCTGCGACCCTGACCTGGAAGGTCAAAACCCACCCGCCAGGGGGCTCCAGTTAGATAAGCGAGAATAGTAGTAAAACGGTAGTAATGCTCGGCTTCAATCACCAGAGAAAAATCTTTCTTTCTTAACAACTTCCCAATATTGATTAAAGAAGGAAGATTGGTAGGATTAAAAAAGATAGTTTCATCAATAAAGCTCTGCCCTTCAACTACCTCTCTAACTCGAGGAGTAGTAAGAAGGATTAAGTTAGAACGGGGAAAGGTTTCTTTTAGGGCTTTTAAGGTAGGTAACAGAAGAATTAAATCACCAAGAGCTACCGTTTTAATAAGCAAAATTCGCTTAATCTCTCTGCGATCAAAAACCAGCCGGGGTTGGAAAAGGTTTTTTGCTCGCTCCCAGAAAACCAAAAAAAGGCAGAATAATGTGCCCAGATACTTATCAAGGAAACGAAAAATTTCAAGCATTTTCAAAAGCTCAACGCCGTAGTTATTTTAGATTGCTCCCGTTCCCCCATTGACCTTCCTCAATCCTTTTCTTCAATTAAAGCCTGAGATAAAATGGGTATCAAAATTTCGTGATGACCTATAAAATAGTAGCCTTCCGAGCCTTCCTCCACTGTCGGGCGAGCCACCACATTTTGTCGGGCTCGATACTGAAGTTGGAAGTCAAAGTTAGCCGTGGTAAACTTTTCAACCTTGTAACCCAGGTTCCTGACCACCGTTAAAGCTTTGAGAAATACCTCGGGAAGCAAAACCGCCGAGCCAATGTTTAAGTAAACTCCCCCTTCATTAAGTTCCTTTACTGCCCCACAAAAAAGTTGGAAATCAAGCAAACTGGCTTTACCTAGAGCTTCGCCGTCAACACCGGGATGGGTATGGATTATATCGGTGCCAATAGCAATATGAACAGTCACAGGGATACCTTTTTCGCTGGCGGCACAAAGTAAACTATAAGAAGCAAAGGGAGGATTTGACTTCTGAAGTCCCTCCATAACTGCTTCCCCAAAACCCCAGCCCTTTTCCTTACCCTTAAGAAGAGAAGTGTTAATTAACTTTCCAGTTTCCTGAGCAAAACCAAAACTTCCATCCCGCAAGCTTTCCCCCACATCCTCGGAAGTTTCGCCTATAAGCGCAATTTCTACATCGTGAATAACGCCCGCCCCATTAAGAGCAACTAAGCTCACCAGCCCCTTCTCCATTAGCTTTATTAGGTAAGGTGTAAGTCCAACTTTAAAAACGTGAGCTCCCATTCCCCAGATTATCGGTTTATTTTTTTCCCGGGCTATAAGAATTTTCTTAACCAATCTTTTTAAATCCCGGCTAGCAAGAATTTCAGGCAAAGAGGTGAAAAACTCGGCAAAACTTATCTTTTTACCTGAAGGTCGAGCAAAATCCTCTTTCCTTACCAGGTTTTTGCGGGTTTTTAAAGGGTAGGTTCTCACCCGGGAAAAATCGAGAGGTTTAATCTCCTTTTTTTTCATTTCATTTTCTCCCTCCCTCTAAAATTTTCCCTTTTCCCAAAGGGAAGTCAGGGAGGATTTATCCAATCTCCTTTTTCTCATTTTCTCCCCATTCCTTGATAAACATAGCCTAAACGGCGCATTTCCTCCCCCGTTAGAATATTTCTGGTGTCATAAATGACTTTCCCTTTTAGAATTTCCCGGGCCTTTCCCCAGTCAATCTCTCTAAACTCCTCCCACTCAGTTAAGACAATAACGCCATCTGCTTCTTCCATTGTTTCCATAGCCGTGGAGCAGACTTCAAGCCAGGGCAATACCTTTAAAGCATTACTGGCCGCTTGGGGGTCATAAGCTTTTACTTCAGCTCCCTGTCTTTTTAAAAGTTCAATGATTTTCAAAGCTGGGGATTCCCGCACATCATCAGTTCCTTTCTTAAAAGCCAGGCCTAAGGCGGCTACTTTTTTCTGGCTCAAGCCCCCCAAAAGTTGAGAAAAAACCTTAACGGCATAATCCGCCTGCTCATCGTTAACTTTTAGAACCTCTTCTAAAAGAGTTTGGGGGCGGTTGATTTTTCTAGACTCGTAAACCAGGCTTTTTACATCTTTGGGGAAACAACTGCCACCAAAACCAGGGCCAGGATTTAAAAAGGCCCGGCCAATCCGATTGTCAAGGCCAATTCCTTCCATAACCTTCAAAACGTCCACCCCCCAACCATCGCAAAGGCGAGCAATAGAGTTGGCGAAGGTTATTTTGGTGGCCAGAAAAGCATTGGCCGCATACTTAATTAACTCGGCTGTTCGGCGGTTAGTCACAATGAAAGGATAGCCTCGGGAAATTAAAGGTTCATAAAGTTTTTTAAGAAGCTCGGCCGCTTTTTCGCTTTCCACCCCTACCACTATCCTGTCGGGTTCCAGAAAATCCTTAACTGCTGTCCCTTCCTTCAAAAATTCGGGATTGGAAGCCACCTCAAAACAAGCCTGAGGAGCTAACTCTCTTATAGCTTCAGTAACCTTTTCTCCCGTTCCCACAGGAACAGTGCTTTTATCCACCACCAAAGTGAAGTTGGAACCAAGAGATAAACCAATTTCTCTTGCCACTTCCAGAACATAAGAAAGGTTAGTTGAACCATCGGGCAAAGAAGGGGTTCCGACACAGATAAAAACAACCTCTGAGTCTTTAACAGCCTCTTCCGGCCGAGCGGTAAAACTAATCTTTCCAGACTTCCTGTTTCTTTCCAGCAGCTCTTCAAGCCCTTCTTCCACAATTGGAACCCGTCCGTCCTGTAATGCCTCAAGCTTTTCCAGGTCTTTTTCCACGCAGACTAACCGATGCCCCAGTTCAGCCAAGCAAGCAGCAGTAACCAGACCTACATAACCCGCACCAAATACTCCAATTTCCAAAGTTTACCTCCTTAATCCTTGAATTTCCTTACTAAAATATACCCTAAATCAAGCTGATTAAAAATGAGATTCACCTTTTCCCAAGTAAAATCAGAGCCTTTTCGCTGACCTCAGCCGGACTAATTGAGGCCAGGCATTTTTTATTAGCACAAAACTTTTTTCCGCAAGGAGCACAGTCCACCTTTTCTTGAAGCAAAAAGTACTGACCCTGCCAGGGGCCCCAGATTTCCGGACGGTTAGTTCCACTGTAAACGGCAACGAAAGGCTTCCCCAGAGCCGAAGCCAGATGAAGAGGACCAGTATCTCCGCCCAGGAAAAGAGAGGCCTTTTCAATCAAAGCAATTAATTCTCTTAAGTTAAGCTTTCCCGCCAGGGAAAAAGCCTGTTTCCCAATAAATCGGGCTATATTTTCTGCCTCTTGTCTTTCTTCTTCTACTCCGGTAACAACTACCGCTAAACCTTCGTCTCTCAATTTTCTCCCAACCCGGGCAAAGTTTTCCCAAAACCACTTCTTGGCTTGAGAGCCCGCGCCCGGATGGATTATCGCAAATTCTCCCTTTATCCCTTCCTCTTCCAGTATCTTATCAACCTTCTCCTTAGCTTCAGGGGAAACATAAACTTCCAGAGACTTTTGTGAAACCTTTACTCCCAGAGCTTCAACCAGTAAAAGATGCTTTTCCACAGCATGCTTTTCAAAAGGATAATCAGGCATCACCGAAAGCAAAAAACCGCCGCCGGTTATTCCATAGCCTAGCCGAAAAGGAACCTTTGCTAATTTCATCGCTAACAAGTGGCGAAAATCGCCCCGAAAATCAATGGCTAAATCAAACTGACCCTTTTTAAGCTGAAAAGCAAGGTCTTTTACTCCTTTCCCTTTGCCAGAACGAGCAAACCAGGCAGCTTCGAAAACCTCCAGGTGATCAATTTTGGGGTTGTCTGAATAAACCCCTTGAGCCCAGGGACCAACAAAAGCTGTAATTTCAGCTTGCGGATAGGCTTTTCGCAAGTTGCTGACAGCCGGAGTGGTAAAAACCACATCACCCAGGTGGTCAAGGATTAAGAGAGCAATCCTTTTAAATTCCAGTTTATTTTCAGGAAGTTTCAGCTCCAAAAAACTTTGAGGCGGTTGATGAAAAAAATAACCCAGGTCAATAAGGCCTGCAAGCATTTTCCAGAGAGGATTAACCAGAACATAGCGCCTTTTCATTGCTTTACCCTCTGAAGAAAACTACTCCAGAGAAAAGAGATTTCTTCCCATTCAAAGCCGCGCAAAAGCCAGAGGAAAAAAGTGTAAAGCATAACACCCAGAAAAATCAGGAATAAAACATGAAAACGGGTTAAAAACCAGTAAAGTGCCAGAGCCATCAATACCGAAGCCAGTAAGGGTTTTAAAAAAGAATGAAATAGTTCTTCCGGTTTGAATTTAATTTTTAAGAAAAGAGCGCTCAAAGCTACTACCCCTAAATAAGAAAGTAAAGTAGCCCAGGCTGCCCCTCTAAAGCCGTAAAGAGGAATTAAAAATAAGTTCAAGCCGAGATTAACCACCAGACCAGCTAAGTCAATGTAAAAATTGGTTTTTTGTCGGTCTTGAGCATTTAAAATGTGGATTGCCCCTTCCCTCAGGGAAAGGAAAGGAAAGGAAAAAATCAAAATGGAAAAAGCCATACTGACGAGCTTGGCCGACTTCTGATAAATAAATCCCATTAAAGAAGCTGAAAGAACAAAACCGCCCAGGGCTAAGGGAAAAGAAGCTAAACTTAAGTAACGCAAGCCCTTTTTAGCTACTTCTTCCATCGTCTCTTTCTTTTCCCGGTATAAACGCGAAAGAGAAGGAAACAAAGCCAGCATCAAAGATTGGGGAAGAAAAGCAGTGGCCTCAATTATCCGGTAGCCAGCGGTATACCATCCTGTCTGCCTGGCTCCTTTCATTGTAAAAAGGAGAACCGTGTCAACTTTAAAAAAAAGCATAAAAACCAGACTGGAAAGAACAAAAGGCCAGGCCTCTTTAAGCAACCAGCCAATAACCTTAAAATCGGGCTGAAAATCAAAGGCAAAACCATACCGATTAAGGAGAAAAAAACTCAAGATTGAAGTTAGAGCCCAGCTGAAAAACCAGAGCCAGGAAAGAGCTAAAAGACCGTAACCCTTCATCATTAAAGCAATTCCGCCCAGACTCAGTATTAAATGACTTAAGGTTAAAACCAGAGCAAAATAAAAAGACTTCTCCAGAGCCACAAAGTTATCAATAAAAGTGTAGGTCAAAACCTGAAAAGCCAAGCTTAAAGAAAATATCCTTAAAGCAGCCAGAGTTTCCCCGTCGTAAGGAAGGACGAAGGTTAAGCCCATTAAAAGTAAGGTATTAAAAACTATCAGAACCAGACGGATTAATAAAATGTTGCTTAAATAAACATTGGCTCTTTCCGGATGGCGAGGGATCTCTCTAAGCTGAAGATTGGTGAGGCCAAAAATGGAAATTAAAAAGAAAAAAGAAGTAAAAGAGTTGACAAAGTTATACTTGCCAAAGACTGCCTCCCCCAGCCGGCGATAAGCATAGATTATAAAAACAAAGGTCAGGACCTTGCCAAAAACCTGGCTGGCCGCCAAATAAAAGGTGTTTTTAAAAACTTTCTTTCTAAAACTCCTCAAACTAAGTTACTCCCTTAAGATACCTCACCTGTTCCTGAAAAACCCGAAAGACCTCCCCAACCGAAATGGAATCCATACAGGCAAGTTCAGCGCATTTTTTAAAGCTACCCAGAATCTGGCGATAACAGGGGGCACAATCAATGCCAGCCTGAACATAGCGGTGTTTTTCACCGGGCGGCGCCAGCCGCCACCCCTCAGTCGGTCCGTATATTGTCAAAGTCGGCCGACCCAGAGCAGCCGCCATATGCATTGGACCACAGTCGTTTCCAATCACCATCCAGCTCCTTTCTAAGAGGGCAGCTGTCTGCTTTAAACTGGTCAAACCAGCCAGATTAACAACTTTCCCTTTTATTTTTTCCGCCACTTTTCTGGCAATCGCCCGGTCTCCTTCCCCACCCAGAACTAAAAAAGCCACCTCTTTCTCTTCCTTCAAAATAGCCGCAGCCAGGGCAGCAAACTTCTCTTCACCCCAGCGCTTGGAAGGCATCACTGTTCCCGGATTAACTCCCCCGCCGGGTAGAAAAACTATGACTTTCTTATTTTCCAGGCTTTCTTTTTGGTAAACCATTTTAGCCCATTCTCTCAGCTCCGAAGAAAGATTCATTTTCATCTCCATTTCCCGGGCTTCAATCCCAATCAGAGACAAAAGGGCTAAATATCCTTCCCGTTCAGAAAAGTTATCCTCGGGCGAGCGAGGCAAAGCGTGAGTAAGGGAAAAACCCCGATTAAAAGCATTGAAACCAAGGCGATATTTTCCTCCAATCAGCCAGGCAGTTAAAATAGGGGAGATCCCCACATCGCCCACGATAATCAAATCATAACTTCTTTTTCTCTCCTCCTTTAAACGGGAGAAAAAATAAGCGGGGCGTTTAAATAAATCCCGAAGAGAAAAATAGGGAAGAAGAGATTTTAAGTCGGGATTGTCTTCTAAAACAGGTTTAGACCAGTCTCCCACCATAAAAAAAATTTCAGCTTGAGGAATTTTTTTCTTCAAGGAAGAAATCATCGGAGTCATCATTAAAACATCGCCAATACAGCACTCCCGGGAAATCAGAACTTTCTTAACTGCTCTTAAATCAATCTCTTTTTTGGACAAAAGAGGGGCAATAAACTTGCTACCAAAAAAGCAAAATAAGTCTATTAGCTTCTTAAACAATTTCCACCCTTTTTCTCTTTTCAAACAAATTATTTTATCAGTAAAGCGGCGCGGGATTAACTATAAATTAAGGAAAGGCAAAAAACGGCTAAAAATGGTGGGCGCTAGAGGATTTGAACCTCTGACCCCTTGCTTGTAAGGCAAGTGCTCTCCCGCTGAGCTAAGCGCCCCAAAAAATGGTGGGCCGCGAAGGAATCGAACCTTCAACTCCCGGATTAAAAGTCCGGTACTCTGCCAATTGAGTTAGCGGCCCAGAATCATAAAATAAATTTTACCCTTATTAAGTTTTTACTCCAACTGCAAACCTTATTTAAACTTAAACCAAAAAAGCTAAATTTAAAACAAAAACTTGATTTTGACAAGTATCGCTTCCTATGTTAAATTTTTTCCTCGTTTTGACTGCGCTAAATAGCCCAAATTTTTTGAAATCAGAAACTTGCGCAGTTAGAATATGAGATGTGGCCCCATCGTCTAGAGGCCTAGGACACCGGCCTTTCAAGCCGGCGGCGGGGATTCGAATTCCCCTGGGGCCACCAGTTTTTATTAATTAGCCTGGGAAGAAAAAAAAATGGAGGCAAAATGCGTTTAAGCCTGACTGAAATAGCAGAGAAAGTTAAAGAGAAGACCTTGATACCCACCGAAGAAAAGGATGTCGTAATAATTTTAAGCTCTCTTTTAGCCAGCAACAACTTCTGGGAAATAACTTATCTTTCTCACCGGCCTTTTAACCAGGTAGCCGAAACCCTGGGGCTCCTTTTAAACCACGGTTACATTTCAACTTCCTCCGAAGGCTTAATAAAACTTACCCCGGAAGGAAAAGAAGCCCTGGCTGAAATGGGAATTGCTCCTTTGCCAGACTACACCTGCCCCCTCTGTCAGGGTCGAGGAATTTCCCTTCAGAAACTCAGTTCTCTAAAGGAAAAATTTAAGGAAATTGCTGCCTCAAGACCGCCAGCCATAATTCAGTACGACCAGGGTTATGTAACCGAAGAGACGGCTATTTCTCGAATTGCTCATTTAGCTCAAAGAGGAGACCTTGAAAACAAAGAAATAATTTTTTTAGGCGATGATGACCTGGTAAGTATTGTTGCTGCTCTTTCTGGCTGGCCAAAAAGGGTGGTTGTTCTGGAAATTGACGAACGCCTGATTGGTTTCATTCAAAAGCAAAGCCAGAAACACGGATTAAAAATAGAAACCTATCAACATGATCTAAAATACAAGCTTCCGGCAGAACTTCTCCAAAAATTCGACACTTTCCTTACCGACCCCCCGGAAACAGTAAAAGCCCTCAAGCTTTTCATTGAGCGAGGTCTGGCCGCTTTAAAAGGGCCGGGTTGTGCTGGTTATTTTGGCCTGACTATGGCCGAGTCTTCTTTTTTTAAATGGCTCCAGTTTCAATCCCTGCTGGCAGAAAAGTTTAAAGTAGTGGTGACGGAAGCCATTCCTAACTTCAATGAGTATGTAAACTGGGACTACCTCCACTCTTCCATAAGGGAAGACCTACCTTTCCTTAAGGTTCAGCCTAACCTTAACTGGTATCGTTCAACCCAGTTCCGCATAGTTACTCTCACTGAATCGGTAGCTAGCAACGAAGACCTTCTGGATGAAGATATCTATGTTGATGAGGAATCCCTTATCTACACCCGCCAGGGAGAGCTCCGTGTGGAGTAAACCAAACACAGTTTCTTTAGTCAAAGGTAGCGGCGAAGGACTAACTCCTTTAAACGCCTTTGACCAGGCTCTTCTTAATGCCGGAATTGGGAACTTAAATCTAATTAAAGTTTCTAGTATCTTGCCTTCTAAAATTCAGCTAAGGCCCCTCCCTGAAATTGAAGCTGGTTCTCTGATTCCAGCCGTTTATTCCACTATTACCAGTAACATCGCTGGTGAAACCATTTCGGCTTGTGTTGGAGCGGGCTTCAGCCAGGATAGCTTTGGTTTGCTTTACGAGTATTCTCACCGGGGAGAAGCTCGAACAGCTGAAGAAGTGGTTAAAAGGATGCTTGAGGAGGGCTTCAAAATGAGAAAAATGAAAGCTTCAAAAATCATCCTGGTCTCAGCTGAACACCAGGTGGAAAGAGTGGGCTGTGTGGTAGCTGCCGCTATCCTCTGGCAGGAAAATGATGGAAGAAAATAATAGCTGGCAAACTGAGTATATAAACGCTAACTACGGCCAGACCTATCGCTTAAAAAAGAAAATTCTGGCCGAAAAAAGCCCCTATCAGAAAATTGAGCTGGTTGAAACTCTGGAGTTTGGAAAAATGCTTCTGCTTGATGGAGCAGTTCAAACCACTGAAAAAGATGAGTTTATCTACCACGAAATGCTGGTTCATCCTGCCCTCCTTGCTCATCCCCGACCCTCCCGGGTTCTGATTATCGGCGGAGGTGACGGCGGAAGCTTAAAAAGAGTTTTAGAGCATCCGGTTGAAGAAGTAGTAATGGTGGAAATGGACCCAAGAGTAGTTGAAATCTCCCGGGAACATCTACCTGACATCTCCCAAAAAGCCTTTGAAGACCGAAGGACCAATTTAATTTTTGCCAATGGTTATGAGTTTTTAAAAAAAGAAAGGGGTCTTTTTGATGTCATTCTGGTTGACTCAACCGACCCGGTTGGAGAGGCCGCTGTTCTTTTTTCCGAAGAATTTTATCGACTGGCTTTCTCCTCTCTGACCGAAGAAGGTATTTTAGTTACTCAAAGTGGTTCCGTTTTTTATCAGCTTAAAGAACTTTGCCAGACTTTCTCTAATTTGAAGAAAGTTTTTCCTGGTGTCTATGTTTATCTGGCCAACATTCCAACTTACCCTGGCTGTCTCTGGAGTTTTTCCCTTGGGAGTAAGCTTCATCAGCCCCCTTTAATACCTTTAAGCGAAAAAGAAAGAAGAATGGTGGAAAGAGGATTTAAGTCCCGCTACTACAACCTGGAAGTCGACCTGGCTGCTTTTGCCCTGCCCGTGTTTCTCAAGGAAGCTTTAAATGAAACTGAGTCCTCCTGATCCCCCTTTTCTGGAAGCAAAATCAGGAGCCGAGCAAAAATCAGCGGTTTCCCTTGTTGGCTTGCCCCTTGACTTAACCTCTTCCTTTCGCCAGGGAACAGCCTCTGCCCCTCAAAAAATAAGAGAGGTTTCTGACAGCCTGGAAAGTTTCAGTCCCCGCCTGGCCAGGGATTTAAGCCAGATAGACCTGGTTGATCGGGGCAATCTATTACTTTCCCCCTCAATCGAGGAAGCCCTGGAAGAAATTGCCCTTTTGGCCGAACAGACTTTTAAGCTCAGCCGGCTGAGTTTTTTTATTGGTGGAGAGCATTCTCTAACCCTCGGAATAGCCCGGGCTTTAAGCAAGGTAGAACCAGAAGTTAATTTCCTCTTTTTAGATGCCCATTTAGACGCTCGCGACAGCTACGAAAATCAAAGATACTCTCACGCCACCGTGATAAGAAGAGTAAGGGAAATCTTTCCCCAATCGGAAATGATGATTCTGGGAGCCCGCTCCGGTAGCCAGGAAGATTTTGAGTTTGTCCAGAAAAATGGTATTTACTACTCAGAAAGAGCCTTTCTTCCCGAAAAAACCTTGAACCTGCTTAAAGAAAAGCCTCTTTACCTTTCCCTGGACATTGACGTTCTTGACCCCTCAGTTGCTCCAGGAACCGGTAACCCTGAACCACCAGGCCTTAGCTTCTCCGAACTTCTGGATTTCCTTTACCATTTAAAAGGCCTGGAAGTCAAAGGAATTGACCTGGTAGAGGTTTCCCCTCCCTGGGATAAAGGAGACCTCACCTCCATTGTAGCTGCTAAAATTATCAGAGAGGCAGTCCTTCTCTTCGGTTAGGCTTTTTGTTAATTTTTTCTTTCTAGTTACTTTTTTGGACGGGGATTTTTTTCATTGAACTCCGGCGTGTGGCAGACCGTGCATTTATCGCTGAAGGCGTCTTTTTCGTGACATTTCTTCAAGCACCATTCCATAGTTAAATGATCTTCGTGATCATCGGTTTTGTGCCCTACCCGGTTATGACAGATGGGGCAGCGCATATTAACCTTTTCCAGGTGAACCTCGTGGGCTACCTTACCAAAATTCAGACCTTCAGAAGAAGTGTAGTTGCGATTAGCCGAATGGCAAACCGTACAGTGTTCTTCCGGCATCTCCTCAGCCAGCTCGCTTTCTTTGTTTATTCCTTCCTTGTAGCGGCCGGTGATTTCGAAAAAGGGCTCTTTATAAGCCTGCATCTTATGTATTACAAAATTAATAAAACCATTGATTCAACATGGCAGTTTACGCAGGCAATCTCACTGTGAGAAGAGGCTTTCC
>DAIRCJ010000006.1:0-39702 GCA_036796755.1 Candidatus Geothermocultoraceae bacterium
TTGAAATTGGTTTGACGGGCCTTCAAATTTACCACCTATCAGGCACAACTGAAAGCTTTAAAGAAAATCTACTTTTCATTAAAGCTTTCAGAGTCAAAGATGCTCTTCCCGATTTTACCGATTTTGGCTGGGCAGACTGTTTCTTACTGGATAGTTTTTCCCCGGCGGTTTACGGAGGAAGTGGTGAAAGGTTTAACTGGGAGCTTTTAAAGGAAGTCAATTTAAGGAAACCTTTAATTTTAGCTGGGGGGCTCACTCCTGAAAATGTTTACCAGGCTATTCTCAATACTGGTGTTCAGGCGGTGGATGTTTCCAGTGGAGTAGAGAACTCGCCAGGAATTAAAGATAGAGATAAACTAAGAAGATTTATTCAAAACGCCAGATTGGCTTTTGAGGAGAAAAGTGCTTCCCGATAAGAAGCTTCCGGATAAGAAAGGACATTTCGGCAAGTACGGGGGTAGATATGCTCCTGAGGTTTTAATTCCGGCTTTAAGCGAACTGGAAGAAGCTTATAATAAGTTCAAGCGAGACAGGTCATTTCAGGAAGAGTTGAATTACTATTTGAAGAGGTATGCTGGACGCCCCACTCCTCTTTACTATGCCAGAAATTTCTCTTCGCTGATTGGGCGAGGAAAGATCTATTTAAAAAGAGAAGACTTGCTGCATACCGGTGCTCATAAAATTAATAATGCTTTGGGACAAGCTCTTTTGGCTCTAAAAATGGGTAAAAAAAGAGTCATTGCTGAAACCGGCGCTGGCCAGCATGGGGTGGCTACCGCTACGGTCTGCGCTCTTCTTGGTCTTGAATGCTGTATCTATATGGGGGAGGAAGATGTTAAGCGTCAGGCTCTTAACTATTTCAAGATGAGGCTTTTAGGAGCTAGGGTAGTCTCGGTGGCCAAAGGAAGCAAAACTTTGAAGGACGCAATAAATGAGGCCATGCGCGACTGGATAAGTAACGTTCAGAATACTTATTATCTTTTGGGTTCAACAGTTGGTCCTCACCCTTACCCGATGATTGTGCGTGATTTCCAGTCAGTTATTGGCAAAGAGACCAGGCAACAGATACTCCGTCAAGAAGGCCGATTTCCAGATTATGTCGTTGCTTGCGTTGGCGGCGGAAGCAATGCCCTGGGCATATTTTATCCATTTTTGAAAGAGCCCGAGGTCGAACTAATTGGGGTGGAAGCGGCAGGGGAAGGTTTGAATACTGGAAGACACAGTGCCTCTTTGACCAGAGGAAAGGAGGGGGTTCTTCACGGAGCTTTTACCAGATTTCTTCAGGATGAGGATGGGCAGGTTAGGCCTACTCATTCAATTTCCGCTGGCCTTGATTATCCCGGGGTGGGTCCGGAGCACGCCTACTTGAAGGAAAAAAAGAGGGTCAGATATCTAACCGTTGATGATAATCTAGCCCTGGAGGCTTTTAAAATCTTGACCAGGACAGAAGGGATAATGCCGGCTCTGGAAAGTGCCCACGCTTTAGGGTGTCTTTTTTCTTTAAAAAAGGAGCTGAGAAAGGACTCTATCGTAGTGGTCAATCTTTCCGGGCGAGGGGATAAAGATTTAGAGATAGTTTCGGAATATCTAAAGCCTTGTCAGAATAAACTTTAGTTTAAGTGGAGGTATTTTGATCGGCTTTCGTAAGATAGAGGAGGTCTTTTTTTCAGCCAAAGAAGAGGGGCGCCTCGTCTTAATCAGTTATTTTGTCTATGGTTATCCCCATCCAGAAACTTCAAGGGAGGTCATCAAGCTTTTAGCCCGGGAAACTGATATTGTGGAAATTGGCTTTCCTTTTTCTGACCCCCTTGCTGACGGAGCAACTATCCAGGAAGCCTCAGAAATTGCTTTGCGAAACGGACCAAAAATTGAAGAGGCGTTGAAATTCGTTTTTGAGCTCAGAAAAGAAGGTTTTACCACTCCTTTGGTGTTGATGTCCTATCTTAATCCTGTTTACCGTTATGGTTTGAAAAAATTTGTTGACCGGGCTCGGGAATCTGGTTTAAACGGGGTAATTTTTCCTGACTTGCCATTTGAGGAAGCCGGAGAATGGTTAAGGATTTCAAAAAAGGACCCGGAAACAATCTTTCTTGTCTCGCCTTTAACTGAGAATGCTCGCCTTCAGGCAATCAGTGAAGCAGGAAGTGGTTTCCTTTATTGCCTTTCTGTTTTAGGGACAACCGGCGCCCGAAAGGAACTGGCTTCTTTTCTCAAACCCTTTTTAAAACGGGTTAAAAGTCAGACCCAACTACCTGTAGCTGTCGGTTTTGGTTTTTCTCAACCTTCTCAGATTAAAACCGTCAAATCATTGGTTGACGGGGTGATTGTCGGAAGCGCCCTGATAGATTCTTTCAATAAAGGCAGGAGCCAGGGGGAAAAATTAGGGCTTTTAAAAGCGAAAATAAAAACTTTAAAAACTGCTCTTTAATTAAGTTGATTTTTAAAAATTTTAAAAAAATGTCCAAACGGACGATAGCAAAAGATGTTCTTGATCTTTAAAATCAAGGTAGCTTGTTAGGGACCGGGGTTAGGCTTCCAGGCGGGGCCTGAAGTTTAAGTCTTTTCTTTTTTAAGCTCAATTTTTAAGCTCAATTTTAAAATTAGGCTAATTTCCTGTAAAATTACTTTTTATGGTTCAGGAAAAAAAAGATTTGACTGCACCTGAAAGTCTTTTTATTCGCTGCGGTGTTTGCAAAACGATTTTATTTCGGAAAGAGTTCGAGAGGAACTTTAAGGTTTGTCCTCACTGTGGTTTTCACTATCGCCTTTCAGTCCTTGAACGGATTAAGTTGTTGCTTGATGAGGGTTCATTTGAGGAGAAGTTTGGCGGCCTAAAAACTTCTGACCCTTTGAATTTTCAGTGCCTTAAAAAGTATTCAGAGCTGGTTGCTCGCTCCCGGCAGGAGACCGGTCTTGAAGAAGCGGTTGTGGTTGGTGAAGGAAAGATTGAGGGCTTTTCTCTGGCTCTGGGCTTTTTTGATTTTGGGTTTATTGGGGGAAGTATGGGTTCGGTAGTGGGGGAGAAAATTACCCGCCTTTTTGAATGGGCAAAGGAGGAGGAAAAACCCGTATTGTTAGTTGTTGCTTCCGGCGGAGCCCGGATGCAGGAAGGGATGTATTCTCTTTTTCAAATGGCCAAAACCGTCACCGCTCTGAAAAGTTACCAGCAAAAAAACCTTCCCTATATTGCTCTTTTTACCAATCCGACCACCGGTGGAGTTACAGCAAGTTTCGCTAGCCTGGCTGATATTATTCTGGCTGAACCCCAGGCACTCATTGGTTTTGCTGGTCCTAAAGTGATTGAGCAAACCACTGGGAGCCGCCTGCCCAAAGATTTCCAAACAGCTGAGTTTTTATTAAAGCATGGCTTTGTTGACTTAGTTGTTCCTCGGTTTGAACAAAAAGAAACCCTCAAAACTCTTTTTAATTATCTGGCGGGGGGATAGTTGCCCAGGATTTATTTAAGTTTTGAGGCAGAGATTAAAAAACTGGAAGAAGAAATTTTTGCTCTCTCCAGTAAAACTCAGAGGACAGAAGAGGAGGAGAAAAAACTTCTTCTTTTGGAGGAAAACCTAAAAAGAGAGCTTAAAAAAGTTTATTCCCGTCTTACTCCCTTTCAGAAAGTCGAATTGGCTCGCCATCCGGAAAGGCCAAAAACACTTGATTTTATTCAGGCAATTTTTTCAAACTTTATTGAGCTTAAAGGGGACCGTCTTTTTGCTGATGACCAGGCGGTGGTAGGCGGACTGGCGACAGTGGAAAAGTATAAAGTTGTGGTGGTTGGTCATCAAAAAGGAAAAACAACCAGAGAGAATCTTCAGAGAAACTTCGGAATGCCAAATCCAGAAGGCTATCGGAAAGCTCAGCGTTTAATGAAGCTGGCGGCTAAGTTTAATCTGCCTGTGGTGACTTTACTTGATACCCCTGGGGCCTATCCGGGAATAGGGGCTGAAGAGCGAGGTCAAGCCTGGGCAATTGCCGAATGTCTGGCTTTGATGAGCGATTTGCCTGTTCCGATTATCTCGATTGGGATTGGCGAAGGAGGCAGTGGCGGAGCACTGGCTTTTTCTCTGGCTGACCGTTTATATCTTCTGGAAAATGCTTACTATTCTGTTATTACACCTGAAGGGTGTGCGGTGATCCTCTGGAAAGATAAAAACCAGGCTCCTCGGGCTGCTGAGGCTTTAAAGCTTACCGCCTCCGACCTTTTGGATCTGGGATTGATTGACGGAATAATTCCCGAGCCTCCAGGTGGGGCTCATCGTTTTCCCGAACCCGTGTATAAAAAGACTAAAGAAGTGCTTCTGGCCACTTTAGCTGAACTTTGCTCACTGGATAAAGAAGTTTTAGTTAGCCAGAGGCAGGCTCGCTGGCGCAAAGTAGGGGTTTTTATCGAGGAGTAGCAATCTCCATTTTGTTTCCGCCCTTAGACTTGGCTTTAAACAGGGCATCATCGGCCAGCAGAAGTAAGTTTTTTAGGTCTTTTACATGGTCGGGTAAGGTGGAAATCCCAGCACTCATAGTTATTTTGAAGATTTTGTTCTGAGTTTTGCTTCTGAACTGATAAGAAGACACTGCTTTTTGAAGTTTGGTAGCTACAGAGACTGCTTCTTTAAGAGAAGTATCCGGACAGATAATAGCAAACTCATCTCCTCCGTAGCGCACTGGGAAGTCAGTGCTCCGCGTATTTTTTCTTATCAAGCTTCCAATTTTTCTTAGGATTTCGTCTCCCTCAATATGACCGAAAGCCTCGTTATAGTCTTTAAAGTTATCAAGGTCAAGGAGAACTACGCTTAAGGGTTTTCCTGTTCTTTGAGCTCGATTAACCTCCTTTTCCAGCTGCTCTTTCAACAAGCGGTGGTTGTAAAGCCCGGTTAAATCGTCGGTGATGGAAGATTCTTTCATTTGTTGATGAAGAAGAGCATTATCAAAACCGACCCCGGCTAAACTGGCGAAAAGGGAAAGCGAATCAGTTTCTTCTTCCGAAAGCTTGTTAAGGTCTTCTTTCAGGCAGATTAAAAAACCGCTGGTGGTTTCTTTAGCCAGAATAGGGTAGAAAGCCAGGTTATCTTCAAAGAAAAACTTTTGCTGGGAAGATTTCTTCTGGAATTCTTGAAAAGTTTGTTTATCTTTTATTGCTTTCAGAAACAGAGAAAGGTTTATTTTCTCTGGATTATGACTTAACTTGAAGCTCACTTTTCGGTCCCGGTTGTTCAGGAAAACCAGAGCAAAAGATTCAAGATGGTAGGCTTTTTTTAAAACCTCAGAAAAAGCTCTTTTTCGGTGGTCTAAATCAAGTTCAAAAATAAGAGAATGACTGATATCAAAAAGAAGGCTAAGGATGGAAACCTTGTTTTTCAGTGATTGGGAGACCCCTTGCAGCACTTCTTCATTTTCCAGATATCTGTTGGCTAGGAGACCACCGCTAATTGCCAGCACCCAGTAGAAACCGAGTCTGAAAAAAGAGCTTTCAATAAGGTCAAGAAAAGTGGGATAAGAATAAAAGGAGATCGAAAGGTCGATTAGGCACATAATAAAAGCCGTAATTAAACCGGCTGTTAAACCATAATAGAAAGACGGGAGGACAACCAGAAGAAAGAAACCATAGATAAAGGGGCTTTCTGGTCCTCCAGTAAGCAAGGTAATAAAGGAAAGAACTATCACGTCAAGAGGCAGGAGAAAAAGATAAATTTGTCTCAATTTCTGCTTTCTGTAAAGAAGATAAAGAGAGTAAAGAACTATTGAGTAAAAGGTCATAAAAACAAAAAGAAAGTAAAGGGGCAAAGCTGCTTCTTTGCCACCAGGATTTAAAGCGAGCCAAACCAGACCAGCCAGGATTGAAACGGCCCGAGTGGTTAAGTAAACCAGGTCATCTTGATTGATAGGCGAGGGAAGCTGGGATATTCTGGCTGAACCTTTTTTAAAAGAATTATTTCTAAATTTCGCCAACCTCTTTTATCTCTTTCCTTTTTTTGAATATTATAACGTTTAAATTTTTCAAATTGGATTATCGCCGGTTTTTCCCATCAAGAAAAGCCAAACTTCAAAAACAAACTGAACTGGGGGTTAAACACCGGCTCGGATTTCAAAGGGTTAGTTTGGGAAAACTTGTCTTATTTTCGTTTTTGTTTTTCTTTAATTAAAGTGAGGTATATAATAGAAAGAGAATTTTGGGGGTTTAAAGTGGAGAGAGCTTTTCAAGAAAGGCCGCCGGTTGCTGCCCGCATGGGTTTTTATCCTCTGGATAGAAATCAGCTTTTATACCAGTTAAACCAGCTTTTTTCTTCAGTGGTTGAGTCTCGGGTTGAGGGTGAACTCAAGGTTTTGATTGTGCCTCATGCTGGCTATCCTTACTCGGGGGAGATTGCTGCCACTGCTTTTAGCTTGCTTCGTGGTTGGAATGTTCCTCTGGTTTTTCTGGTTGGAACGGCTCACAGAGCTTTTGTCCGGGGAGCGGCAGTTGATCGCGTGGACTACTACTTAACCCCCTTAGGAAAGGTTAAAGTAAACAAAGAGTCAGCCGAGGAAATTGTCAATAACGGCTCCTTTATTTACTTTGACTCAACGGCTCACGCTCAAGAGCATTCGGTTGAAGTTCAGCTTCCCTTTTTACAGTTGATTTTAGGGAACTTTGAGATTGTGCCCATTGCTATGGGCGATTACTCAACAACTTACGTTGCCGACCTGGCTGAAGCTCTGTTCAAAGTTATGTCTAAAGAAGAAGACGCTCTTCTGGTTGCTTCTTCTGATTTTTCTCATTATCACCCCTACGAGGTAGCCAGAAAAATGGACCTGGAAGCCTTAGAATTAATAAAAGAGCTTAATCTGCGAGCCCTTTCTCAGAAGCTTAACGCGGGAGAAGTTGAGCTTTGTGGGGCGGGAGCAGTGTTGGTTTCAATGGAGCTGGCGCGAAAGTTAGATGCTAGAAGAGTTATGGTTCTTAAATATGCTAATTCTGGTGATGTTACCGGCGACAAGACGGCGGTAGTAGGTTACGCGGCGATTTGCTTTAGCAGGTGAGAGGTTTGCCAGGTAGCGAAAAAAAATTAAAGAGCGAAAAGTGGCTTTCAAAAGAAGCGGAAGAAGAACTCCTTACTATTGCCAGAAAAACTCTGGAAGAATACTTCAGGGTTGGCAAGGTTCCTTACTTTGAGGTTAAAAATGAGGTTTTAAAACAAAAGTTTGGCGCCTTCGTCACCTTGAAAAAGGGTTCAAGATTGAGGGGTTGTATTGGACAAATAGAGGCTGATGAACCGTTGTATAAAGTTGTTTCCAGAATGGCTATAGCTTCAGCTTTCAACGACCCCCGATTTAATCCACTTTCCGCTGATGAGCTTAAAGAAGTGACCATTGAAATTTCCGTTCTTTCGCCTTTTCAAAAGGTTAAAAAGGTTGAAGAAATTGAAGTTGGACGCGATGGTTTATTGGTTTGTCGCGGACCCTGGAGTGGATTGTTGTTGCCTCAGGTGGCGGTTGAATACGGCTGGGGTCGGGAAGATTTCTTGCGTCAGACCTGCTTGAAAGCCGGGCTTGAGCCAGAAGCTTGGAAAGATGAAAGCTGTGAGATTTACCGCTTTTCGGCTCAGGTTTTTGGGGAAAAGGAAAGATAAAAATATCAGGCTCTTTACTGGAGGGGTGCAGTAAAGAGCCTGTAAGAAAGAAGCTCAATTTTCTTCTATTTCCATTATCGGCGGTATGAGTCTGGAGTTTAGTGGTTTTTTAATTTGTTTTTAATTGAGAAGGAGGTTTTAGTTTGGGTTTTGATTTTGGGAACTGGTTGAAGCCTGATTTTTTCTAAAAGTTTTTTAAGTCTTAAAGAGTTAGTGGAAAAAATCGGTTTCAAGAGATAAAATTTAATTGTTTGGGCCCGTAGCTCAATTGGCAGAGCAGCGGACTCATAATCCGTTGGTTCAAGGTTCAAGTCCTTGCGGGCCCACCAGCGAGCTGGTTTTCTGAAGCTTTATCTTTTTAGTCAGGGCAAGAAAATTTTGTTGAATTAGACGTTTTTTTCCTTTTGTTGAGAAGGGTCAGGGGAATTCTTTTTATGTTCTCCCCTTACCCGTAAGGGATGTCAGGCGGTATAAATCCCTCTCAGTCTTTTTCCTTCATTGTTCCCCCCTTAGGAATAAGGGGGTTGGGGGAAGATTTTAAACAAAGGAGTGGGAGAATTGGGAAGAAAAAAATTGAAAATATGAATTTATTTTATCAGTTCAGGATGGGTAGAGAAGTCGGACCCTGTAAAGTTCTTATAGTATAATAAGTAATAATTAAGGGGGTGATGAAAGTGAAAAATACCAAAAGAACCCTTTGCTTCTTAATATCGCTTTTTTTCCTCTTTTTCCTTTTTTCAGCTGGTTTTAATGGTTGTCAGAAAGGGCCCGAGAAAGCTGCCGAAGAAAAGAAAGAGGGAAAAAAGGAAGAGTCGGTGAGCACGGAAACCCCTTCTTTCCAGCAGGAAGCAGTTTTGCCTTCCGGGAGGGTTCTGGTTTACAAAGATGAAGATGAAAGCTTAAATCTTTTAACTTTTTCTTTACCGGACAAGGAATCGGAAGAAAAAATTGCTGGAGAACCTATCGTTTCAGGTCCTCTAGGATTATTAATTAAAAGCGGGAAGGTAAAAGTAAAAAAAGAAGTCAAAACGGAGCTTTTTCCTTTAGTTAAGGGAAGCTGGCTGGGCACGCTGGACCCATCAGGCGAAAAACTTTATTATTCTAAGAAAGGTGCCCTCTGGAGAAAAGACTTGAGCTCAGGGGAAGAAGAAAAAATAGTGAGCCTTTCCGGGAATAATTTTCCCTCAAGCGACTTACTTCTTTCCCCTTCCGGTGAAAGGCTAGCTTTTTTGGCTGGGAACAACCCTTCAAAACTTGCTGTGGTAAACTTGAAAAGCAGGTCCTTAAAGATTTATTTTCCTCTTAGCAGCAAACTTGCCTGGCTGGACGAAGAAAACCTCCTTTTTTCCGATAAAAATTCTTTGAGGTCTTTTAATGTTTTACAGGGGACCGAAAACTGGACTCAAAAAATAGTAGCTAAAAATCTGGCCGGGACTTTTTATGCCCTTTCGCCTGATAGTAAAAGAGCTGTTATTTTTGCTGAAAAAGAAGATGGTGGAGGGTTATTTTCTCTAATCAATCTTTCTGATGGCAACCGGATGGAAGTTTATAAATGGGATTCTTATGAGGGTTATCCTGGTTCTTGTTCCTGGCTGCCGGACAATAAAACTCTGGTTCTGGAAATTGGAGGAGAAGATGCTGGGCGATTCAGTATCTGGTTTCTGGATTTGGAAAAGGGAGGAAAAGTAAAAGAAATACGAAGCATGGCCACTACCCTCAGGGCTCCGGTGGAAAAAGAAATAGACTACCTTCACCCTTTAGTCTCTCCCGATGGAAACTGGTTAATCTGTACCGAGGCGGAAAATGTTGACTGGGGAAACCCTCCGGGCAATCAAGACGAGAAATGGAGATTAGTTCTTTTTCCCCTAAATGACCTTTCTAATAAGTATGTTCTTCAGGAAAGTGTGGCCCAAGTGATCAGTGCTATGGACTGGAAAAGATAACCCTGATTTTTTGAGAGAACTCGGGAAATTAAGAAGAGGATTAAGTCAAGAGTTTAGCTGCTTCGCAAAAACTCCATTCTTACCAAAAGATGAGAAGCCAGGTCCCCAACTGAAAGAATCCCTACCAGTTTATTATCTTTAACCACTGGCAGGCGGCGGATTTTTAGATCTTCCATTATTTTGACTGCTTCGAAAACGTCAAGGTCGGGAGAGACAGTTTTGGGGTTGGCAGTCATAATTTCCTTAACTTTAGTTTGATTGGGGTCGCGCCCTTTACTTACTACTCGGAAAATGAAGTCGCTGTCAGTGATTATCCCTTTAACTTCCCTGTTTTCAGTTACCACCAGAGAGCGAAGTCCTTTTTCTTCAAGTAAGGCAGCAGCTTCGGCAGCGGTTGCTTCTGGGCTGATAGTTACTACTTCTTTTTTCATAACCGACTGGACTAACAACCTTTCCCTCCTAAATTAGATTTATCAAGATTTTTTAACTCTATTTTAATTAAAAAAGTTTGTTTTGGCAACATTTTAACTATTTTTAGGTAAGAGTTTATAACTTTAAGGTTAGGCAAGTTTTTATTTATCCCTTCTAATTAAGGGTATGTTAAAATTTTTATCGTGACGGTTCTTCTCTGGATTTTAGTTGCCACTTTACTGGATAGCTTTTTAGCTCTGGTGGGAGTGGTTACTTTAGTTTTAAAGGAAGAGGTTGCCAGGAAGATAATCAGTGGTCTGGTTGCTTTTTCAGCCGGGTCAATTCTGGCTGGTGCTTTTTTTCATTTAATTGTTGAGTCTCTGGATAAACTGTCCTCCCAATTTGTTTTTCTGATCGTATTGGTTGGCTTTTCCCTTTTTTTCATTATTGAGCGCTATTTCTGGTGGCACCATTGTCACCAAGGGAAATGCGAAGTCCACCCAGTTAACTATCTGGTTTTGCTGGGGGATGGTCTTCATAATTTAATAGACGGAGCGGTAATTGCTGCCAGTTTTTTAGTTAGCATACCCTTTGGCATCTTAACTACCCTTCTTATAATAAGTCACGAAATTCCTCAGGAGCTTGGGGACTTTGCTATTTTAGTTAGCGGTGGCTATTCTAAGCAAAAGGCTCTGGCATTTAACTTTATTTCTCAAGCCACCTCTGTTCTTGGCGGTCTTTTGGTTTATTTACTTGGCTCTTTTCCTAGAATAGTTGAGTTTTTACTTCCTCTGGCAGCCGGGGGTTTTATTTACATTTCCGCTTCTGATTTGATTCCCGAGCTTCATCGGGAGCCTGACCGTCGGCGGAGCTTGCTTTCTTTTCTTTTGTTTCTTCTCGGGTTAGGATTTATTATTGTTTTTAAGCTCATCCTTGAATAGCAGGGAAAGCAGGCCGGAGAGGAAAAGGAGGAAAAGATGGATTTTGAAAAACTAAAGAAAGACTATTTTTTCGGGGAGGAAGATGTCAATAATTTAAAAAAATTAGGCCAGATTTTGCTTCCTTACCAGGAAAACTTTGCTGCTGATTTTTCCAGTTATTTAAAGGCTTTTCCGGAGGGCGCTCGCTTTTTAAAAACCCAAGGGCGGGTGGAGCAAAGAAAGGAAACTATAAAATCCTGGCTGAAAAATCTTTTTGCGGGCGATTATGGAAATTCTTACTGGCAAGAACTTTATCGGATAGGGAAAGTCCATGTGGAGCAAGAAATACCAATTCATCTGGTAACGGCATCAATGAACTATAAGAGAGATTATCTTTTAAACCTTCTCCGGAATAAAGTTAGAAAAAAGGAGGATTACGAAGCCTTTCGCAAGAGCCTTTTAAAAATTCTGGATATGAACCTGGACGTGATGGTTTCTTCTTACCATGAGGAGCGCCTTCAGCAGGTATTCTTAACCCGAAAGATGGATAGCCTCTTGATAGGTTTGGCTGAAAGATTTGCTTTTGGCTTAAATCTGGTTTTAGTGCTGGCTCTTCTTGGTCTTTCTCTGGGAGTGGTTTTTCTTTTCGGGCTGGAAGTTTATCAGCTTTTTTCAGCTGGCTTTGCTAAAAACCTTATTTCAGCTTTAGGGACTCTTCTGGTGGTCTGGGTAATGATAGAACTTTTAAAAACGGAGACAGAGTACTTAAGGGGTGGTCGTTTTCATATTGAAGTTTTCCTTTCGGTTGCTCTGGTCGCTTTTATTAGAGAACTTTTAATTGCCAGTCTTTCGCATGAGAAAGTCCTGAATTTACTGGTTTTTTTGGTGGCGATTCTAATCCTCGGCATTGTTTATTTCTTAATTTCCAGAACCAGGAGTTCTTAGTGTTTCTAAACCTATGTTGAGCTCCTTTTTAGCTTCTCTGGGTCTTATTTTTCTGGCTGAGCTGGGTGATAAGACTAACTTTCTGGTTCTTTATTTCGCTACTCGCTATCGTTTAAAAACCGTTGTTTTGCCCGTTTTTTCAGCCATTTTTTTGCTTGAAGGGGCGGCCGTCTTCCTTGGCTCTTTTTTCCGTGAAATCTTTCCCCGCTGGCTTTCGGCTTTAGCCAGTGGTCTGGTTTTCCTGGTTGCTTTTTTCTGGCTCTGGTCCAACCGCGAAGAGGAAGAAGAGAAAACGGAAAAATTTGTTTCTTCCTCTGATAGCTTTCGTCAGTTTCTGGTTATCTTCAGCTCTTTCTTTTTAGCTGAGTTTGGTGATAAAACCCAGCTCGGCACTTTAGCTCTGGCAGCTCGCTTTAAACAGCCTCTGATGGTTTTGCTTGGTGGCACTTTGGGAATGTTTCTACCTAACTTTCTTTTCTCTCTTTTCGGAGAAAAAATAGCTGGTTTTTCCCGGATAAAACTTTTCCATCGCCTGGGAGCGGTTTTGTTTCTGGTCTTTGCTTTCCTTAGTTTTCTTGAATGTTTCCACCTTTTTCTTGGCTAAAGTTTTTTTCTCTGTTAAGCTTAAAAGCAAATGAAAAAAAGGAATTCCAGCAAAAAGCAAGTTTTTTTCTTAATTGTTTTTTTGTTACTTGCTTTGATCCTGACTCTTTACTTTTCTCCTGAAGAAAAAACTCTTGGCTCGCTGGTCAAGCTGGTCTATTTGCATGCTGGCTTGGCTTTTTCCGCCCTTTTATTCTTTTTGTTTGTTCTGGTTTTTTCGGTTTTGCCTTTGATAGTTAAAAATCGTCTTGTTTTCTTAAAATCTCTCTCTTTCACCGCTTTAGCTCTCTGGCTGGCTTATTTATTATCCAGTTTGCTGGTAGCTTATCTTGCCTGGGGCAATGTCAATTGGTCGGAACCTCGCCTCAGGATTGCCTGGGAAATTGTTTTTTTGGCCAGCTTGTTTTTTTACCTTGCTTTTTTGTTTGAAGAAAAGGGGAAGACCCCTTTTTACTTTTATTTATTATTTGGTCTGGTTCCTCTTTTGCTCTGGCTTACCCGCTACAGCGTTCTTCATCCCAACAATCCAGTTGGTCGCTCACCTTCTTTAACCATTAAAATATTTTCCTACCTCATTAATCTTGAGGTTTTTTCTCTGGGAGTAGTTTCTTTTTATCTGATTTACTCTGTTTTAGAAAGGGGTTTGAGAAAGGGCAAGAATGAAAGTTAAAGAAGTGCTGGAAGCTCTGGATCATCTTTTCCCCTTTGACCTTGCTTTTGAGGGTGATAATGTAGGCTTGCAGTGTGGTGAACTAAACAATGAAGTCAAAGGTATTGTTCTGGCTCTTGACCCATTGCCTGAGGCACTTGATTTTGCTTTAAAAGAAGAGGCTAACCTTTTGATTACTCATCATCCCTTAATTTTTACTCCTTTAAGGAAAGTTACTTTTTTCCCTGTCCTGGTTAAGGCTATAAAGTCTGATTTAAATATCATTTCTCTTCACACCAACCTTGATATTGCTTTTGGAGGAGTGAATGACCAGCTGGCTTTTAAATTAAAACTGGAAGGAATAAGGGTCTTAGAGGAAAAAGGGGAGGGAGCAATTGCTCGCTGGGGAGAGTTAAATCCTCCACGAACTTTAAAAGAGCTGGCTGAAGAGGTTGCCCGGCGCCTGGAAACGAAAGTCAGGTTTTTGGGGAAAGCGGAAGAAATGATAAGTAAGGTAGTGATTTGCGGGGGGAAAGGCGAAAGCTTAATCCCCCTGGTCAAGAGTAAAGGAGCCGAAGTATTTATCACCGGAGATGTTGGATACCATTCTTCCCTGAAAGCTCTGGAAATCGGCTTAAACTTAATTGATGCTACTCATCAGGCTACCGAGAGAATTGTTTTACCAGTCTTGAAAGAAAAGCTTCAAAGGGAGCTTTCCTTGATTGGCTGGCAGGGAAAGATTAAAATTTTTGCGGGCGAACCTCTTTCCTGGGTGGAGGTTGGATGAGAGAACAGTTGAAACTCCTGGAAAGCTTACAGGAAACCGACCTGGAGATTGAAGATTTAATTTTTAAAAAAGAAGAGGCTTTTAGAAACAGTTCCCTGAGTAAGCTTAAAAAGGAACTATCTGGCTTAAAACGCCAGCAAGACGATTTAAAAAGCAAAGAAGCTAAAATCTCTCTTGAGCATAAAAAAGCAATGGGTGAACTTGAGCTTTTAGAGCAAAAAATTGCCAACGAGGAGAAGCGTCTATACAGCGGAACAGTGACCAATCCGAAGGAGTTAAAGTCTCTTAACGATGAGATTGCTTCCCTAGAAAAACTGAAAGAAAAACAGGAGGATAGGTTTTTGGAAATCGCTTTAGATATGGAGGAAATCGAGGAAGCAGTTGCTCTTGCAGAAAAAAATATCAGGCAGAAAGAAAAAGAAATTAAGGAAGAGGAGAGGCGCCTGAAAGAGCTGGAAGAGGAAACTTCAGGAAAAGTTGAAAAGTTAAAAGAAAAGGCCGGCGAACTGCGAGAAAAGATTCAGCCCAATCTTTTAAAAATTTATGATTCTCGGCGAGCTCAGCTAACCGGTAAAGTTGTTGCCCGCCTTAACGATGGCGTTTGCTCAGGCTGTAATATGGAGCTACCCGCTGAGGAGCTGGATAAGATAGTAAACAACCCTGATAAGCTGGCAACTTGTTCTAACTGTCAGCGAATCTTGCTTTTTCTGGAGGCTGAGTGAGGGAAATTTTAATTTACACTGATGGTGCTTCCCGGGGCAATCCCGGTCCGGCTGCCATCGGGGTGGTTATAAAGAATGAGTGGGGAGAGAACTTAAAAACCATTGCCAGGGATATTGGTATCGCCACCAACAATGTCGCTGAATATAAAGCTTTAATTGAAGGGCTAAAAGAGGCAGTGCGGCTTAAGCCCGCCTCTCTTAAGATTTTTAGCGATAGCGAGTTAATGGTGAAGCAGTTAAGGGGGGAATATAAAGTTAGGGACCCCAATCTGCTCTCTCTTTACCAGGAAGCTCAAAGTCTTCTGTCAGGTCTTAAAAAATGGAAGGTTATGAAAGTTAACCGAAGTGAAAATACAGAAGCTGATTCGCTGGCCAATAATGTTTTAGACAGGAAGACCCCTCGAGAAGTTGAGTACCTTTATCAGCTTGGGATTCGAGACCATTTTGATGCTGCCCATTTTTTGCGTAATTACAGGGGGAAATGTTCTGAGCTTCATGGCCACACTTGGGGAGTGGAAGTCAAAATTGAGGGCTTCAAGTTAAACCAGAGCGAGATATTGCTTGACTTTCAGGAACTTAAAAGTTTGCTGAGGAAAGCTATTTCTAAGTTTGACCATGTCTTTCTTAACGAGGTCCCGCCCTTTGATAAAATTTCTCCCACCGGGGAAAATCTAGCTCGTTTTATTTTCAACGAGATTGAAGCCGGCCTTCCTTCCGGCATCAATCTGATTAGCGTGAGGGTGGAAGAATCGCCATCGGCCTGGGTGGAGGTTACCAAAAAACAAGGCTAAATAGACTTTTTTTAAAACCCTTTTAGATCGGAATTGTTTCCCCTTGGCTTTCTGGTTTTTTTAACCTAAAGAGTGGTCAGAGTTTCAGAAAGCCAGGCTAACCCAGCTTTTAGTAACTGCGGGCGTAGAAGAAGACAAAGAGGTAAAAAAGAGTGGTGATAACGGAAGCAATAAAAAGGGAGAGCCACAAGAGGGGATCTTGAGCCGCAACCCATCTTTTTATTTTCTCCATCCTTATCCTCCTTTAATTGCCCCCCAGTGGGTCTTCGCCACGCCTCTGGCTGTTGACCTTGGGGGGAGGGAAAGAGCCCTCACGGGCTAAAACCATCCTATGATTGTTCGCCTTCTTTGTCAATCGTCTTTTTTGAGGAGTTTTTCAACTTACCCTCGCTAACGTTAGGTTCTTCAGGCTAAGTGGATTTTCTCTTCCGCTATTTTCTTAAAACCTCTTTGTTTCTTCATCTTCCATCATTTCTCCCTTCAGGTATAAGGGGGCCAGGGGAATTTGAAAGCCAAAAAATTAAAAATAAGGGTTTATTTTAGCATTTCAGAGTGGGCGAGGAGGTCTGACCCGGTTTCTTGCTCAAAGCTAGCTACTCAATTAAAATTTATTAGACAATGATAAAGGTTGAAAAGGTTGATTTTGGCAAATTATATGTTGAAGGCCAGTGCTACAAAGATGTGGTAATTCTTGATGGCAAAGTTTTTTCTCGCAATAAAGCCACCTCTAAAGTTGTCCACGGAACCGGTCACATTCTCTCTGAAGAGGAAATCAAGACTTTGATTCGGGGAAAGCCCGAAGTTATTATTGTGGGAACGGGGTTTTCCGATATGCTTGAGGTTCCCAGTTCGGTTTACAAGCGGCTTAAAGGGCAGGGAAGAGAGGTATATGTTTTAAAAACACCAGAAGCGGTGGAAAAGTTTAATCAGTTAGCTCAAAAAAAGAGGATTAATGCTTTGTTTCACACTACCTGTTAGAGAACTTGCTTATTAACTTTTTTATCAAAAGGAAATGAATTTAAAAGAATTTGCTCAGCTTCTTGACCATACCCTTTTAAAGCCTGAAGCCACTCCTCAGGAGGTTGAAAAAATAGCCCAGGAGGCAGTTAACTTTGGTTTTGGAGCAGTTTTTGTCAACTCCTCCTTTGTTAACCTTGTCTTTTCTCTGGTCGGGAAGAGAGACAATTTAAGAATTGGGACGGTAGCTGGCTTTCCTCTCGGAGCAGTTCACACTTCAGCCAAGTGCCGGGAAGCGGAGGTTGCTTTAGAGGAAGGAGCAGTTGAAATAGATATGGTTATAAATGTGGGCTGGCTTAAATCCCGTAAACTCAAGGAGTTTGAAGAAGACCTGAAAAAGGTCAAAGAAGTGGTTAAGGAGAAAGAAGGGTCGAACATCAAAGCCATCTTAGAGGTTGGGTTATTAACTGACGAAGAGATTAGATTAGCTTCACGAATAGCTGATGAACTTGGATTTGATTATATCAAGACAGCCACCGGTTTTGGCCCGCGGGGAGCTCGACTGGAGGACCTTGAAATTATTAAATCGGCAATTGAAAGGGCTAAAATTAAAGCCTCGGGAGGAATAAAAACCTATCAGCAAGCTTTATCTTTTATTCAAGCAGGGGCTTCAAGAATCGGGACGAGCTCGGCTTTGTCTATTTTTCGGGAAGCTCAAAAAGAGCTTTTAAATTATTAAATGGGTCTTTTCAGAACTAAGGGGTTGGTTTTAAGCACCAAACGTTTTTCCGAAGCTGATAAAATTGTCAGCATTTTTTCTCCTGCTCACGGCCGGCTCGAGGCAGTAGCTAAGGGGGCGAGGAAAAGTGGCAGTCGCCTGGCTGGACGCCTGGAGCCTTTTAATGTTGGGCGCTTTCTGATTTTTAAAGGTAAAAGCATTCCAGTTATTACCCAGGTGGAGGTGGAGAAGTTTTTCCCCCGTTTAACCTCTACCCAGCCTGAGCTGGGCTATGGCCTTGAGGCTCTCTACATTGTCAGCCGGGTGTTAGAAAAAGAGCAGCCCGAAGAAAAGCTTTACGATTTAACCCTGGCTTACCTCAACTTTCTAGAGGAGAAAGGGGTCAAGCTATCGGTCTGGCTGGCTTATCGCCTGAAAGTTCTTGCTTTTCTGGGCTATCGACTAAACTTTGAACGGTGCTTTAAGTGTAAAGGAAAGCTAACCGGTTCTGCCTGGTTTGATTGGGAAAAAGGAAGATTTTTTGATGAAGAATGTCTGGAAAACCCGGAAGCTTTTTTCCTTTCTCAGCCTCGGTTTTTGTCTTATCTTCTTTATAACCGATTTGATCAGCTTGAAGAAGCCTCTCCTAAGTTAATTGAAGAGGTTAAAAACTTTACTCAAAAACTTCTGGAGTACTTTTTCCACTTTGACCCTGAGGAAGCCCGAATTTTTGAAGTTTAAACTATATGGTTTAATCGTTATAAACTGGGATTTATTTTTGTGTTAGAAAGTTTAGGTCTTTTTTGTCAGTTGAAATTGGTCGGGATTAGGAGGGCAGGCAAAAACTCCCTTTTTGTGTTACAATTTAGCAATTTGAAACTGGTTTTTGAAAGTTTTGCTTTGATGATGAAGAAATGGTTGAGAAGAAGATGACTTTTCAGGAAATAATAATGAATCTGGAGAAATTCTGGGCTGGATATGGCTGTTTGATTGGCCAGCCTTATGATGTAGAGGTTGGAGCCGGCACCTTTAATCCCCATACTTTTCTTCGCTGCCTGGGACCTGAGCCTTGGAAGGTGGCTTATGTTGAACCTTCTCGCCGTCCAACCGATGGCCGCTACGGAGAAAACCCCAATCGACTCCAGCATTACTATCAATATCAGGTAGTTCTTAAGCCTCCTCCGGCTGATGTTCAGGAAGTTTACCTTGAGAGCCTGAAAGCCCTTTCTCTTGACCCTTTAAAGCACGATATTCGTTTTGTGGAAGATGATTGGGAGTCGCCCACTTTAGGAGCCTGGGGTCTGGGCTGGGAAGTCTGGCTGGACGGGATGGAGATAACTCAGTTTACTTATTTTCAGCAGGTTGGAGGGGTTGATTTAGATCCCATTTCAGCTGAGATTACTTATGGGCTGGAAAGAATTGCTCTTTACATTCAGGGCAAGGAGAGCGTTTTTGATATTGACTGGAATGGCGAGATAACCTACGGGGAAGTACATCTGGAAGGTGAGCGGGAGTGGTCAGTTTTCAACTTTGAAGAGGCCGATGTCTCCATCCTCTTTTCTTTTTTTAAGTCTTCCTATGCTGAAGCTAAAAGGCTTTTAGCTCGGGAGCTGGTTTTGCCTGCCTATGACTTTGTTTTAAAATGCTCCCATCTTTTTAACCTCCTGGATGCCCGGGGGGCTTTAAGCGTTAGCGAAAGGCAAAGCTACATTGCTCAGATTCGGGAGTTGGCGCGGGAGGTTGCTCTTCTTTACCTTCAAAAAAGAAAAGAAAAGGGCTTTCCTCTACTGAAAAAGGAAAGCTTCGAGAAACAAAACCTGTTTTTAGGTGGCAAGGGCGATGGCTGATTTCCTTCTGGAGATTGGCACTGAAGAGATGCCAGCTTCAGCCGCTAAGCAGGCGGTTATAGATTTAGAGAGAATAGTAAGAGAAGATTTTCAAGCCAATCGCTTGCTCTTTGAAAAAGCAAGTGTTTTTGCCACTCCTCGCCGTCTGGCCGTTCTGGTGAAAGGTCTCAAGGAAAAACAGGAAGAGGCAGTCAGCGAGGTGAAAGGGCCTCCAGCTAATCAGCTTTTTGATTTAAACGGTGATTATTCTCCAGCAGCCAAGGCTTTTGCTGAGCGCCAGGGGGTTGGAGTTGAAAGTTTGATTGAGAAGGAAACACCTAAGGGAAAGTATCTTTTTGCGGTAAAAAAGGTAGAAGGGAAAAGCACTTCAGAGGTTTTAAAGGAGATTCTTCCATCAATGATTATGAGGATTAGTTTTAAAAAGTCAATGCGCTGGCAGGGCAAGCTCCGCTTTATCCGCCCAATTCGCTGGCTGGTTGCTTTATTTGACCAGCAGGTAATTTCTTTTGATTTAGAGGGTTTAAAAGCAGCTAACTTAACCCGGGGTCACCGTTTCCTTTCCCAGGGGGAAATAATAATCAAAGAACCAGGACAATACGTTGAAGTTTTAAAAAAAGCCAGTGTTGTGGTAAATCAGGCTGAAAGGGAAGCTATTATCCGGGGAGGTTTGAAATCAGAAACCGAAGAAGGGAGAGCTCTGGTTCGGCCCGAGCTTATGACTGAGGTTGTTTATCTGGTAGAAAACCCCTCGGTTATTAAATGCCGCTTTCCGGAAGAGTATTTGAAGTTGCCCAAACCGGTAATTATTGAGGTTTTAGAGTCTCACCAGCGCTATTTTCCCTGGGTCGACCAGGAGGGAAGTCTTTTGCCCGGTTTTTTCTGCGTTTCCAATGGTTCACCTGAAGCCAGGGAAGTTATTAAAGAGGGCAATGAAAGGGTGGTAAAAGCCCGACTTGAAGATGCTAAATTTTACTATAATGAGGATCTGAAAAGGCCCTTAAGCTCAAGAGTGGAAGAACTTAAAGGGGTGGTTTTTCAGGAAAAACTGGGAACTCTTCTGGACAAAACCCAGCGGAACGAAAAGCTGGCGGAGTATTTAGCTAAAAAAGTTTCTTTGGATGAAAGGGAATTAACCTTACTTAAAAGAGCAGCTTTTCTTGCTAAAGCTGATCTGGTTACCGAAATGGTTAAGGAGTTTCCTGAACTCCAGGGAGTGATGGGTAAGGAATATGCCTTGAAAAATGGCGAACCGCCGGAAGTGGCTGAGGCAGTTTACGAGCACTATCTCCCACGCTTTCCCGGAGACAGCCTTCCTGAAACCAGATTGGGGCAGATTTTAAGCTTGGTTGATAAGGTTGACACGGTTTCAGGTTATTTTCTGGTCGGTCTTTCTCCAACCGGTTCTGAAGACCCTTATTCCCTCCGCCGCCAGGCTCAAGGAGTAGTTACGGTTATCCTCCAGAAAGGGCTTGGTTTTTCTTTGTCCGAGCTGGTGGAAAAGTCACTGTCGCTTTATAGCGAGCAGCTGAATCTGGAGCCCGAGAGTTCGGTTCTTGAAAGTTTAAAAGAGTTTTTTGCCGGCAGAGTTGAAAGGTACTGGAGGAATCAGGGTTATTCTCATTTCTCAATTCACTCCTTGCTTGCCCGGAGCCTGGAAAACCCAATAATGGCTGACAAGCTAGTAGCCGAAGTTGAGGAAGCTCAAAAAGAAAACTGGTGGGCGGATATTTTGATCGCCTATTATCGGGCTAAAAATCTTTCCTCACCTCTTTTAGGAATTGAAGTTAATCCTTCTTTTTTTGTTGAAGAAGCGGAAAGAAATTTGTATCAAGAAGTCGAAAAGAGTAGGGAAAAAATTGATCAATTGCTAAAAAATGAGGACTGGAAAGCCCTGCTTGTTCTTTTAGCAAGTTTGAGACCCCCGATTGACCTTTTTTTTGATTCAGTTCTGGTTATGACGGAGGATGAGAAATTGCGAGACAATCGCTTAAAATTGCTTAATTTAGTTGTTCATTTATTTGAAAGAGTGGCTGATTTTTCGGTCTTTCCAAAAATTTTGTAAGGTTTTAAACTAAAGTGAGCGGGCTGGTATTAAAAATATTCTCTGATTCTCGGGAAGTGGTGGAACATTTAAAAAAGTTGAGCGCTCCTCTCTTGAAAGGCAAAGGGAAAAGCCAGGGCTTTCTGGTTAAAAACCCAAACGAAGTGGAAGAAGCAGTTAAGGAAGGACTAACACCCGGCTCTTTTTTCGCCGAACTTGTAATTTATTCTTTTGAGAATAAAGAACTCGAGGTTGCTTTGCGTTCTAACTGTCGGGTAAAGAAGCTGCCCTGCCTTAATGCTTTTGAACCAGCTTTATCTGCTTTGCGCCTGGTTTTTGAAAGCCCTCCTGAGTATCGTTTAAAAATCTGGGAAGACTTTTCCCGCCAGTATATGCAGCGCTTTCTGGCTATTGAATTTGCTCTGGAGCACGATGACGGTAAGCATCCAGAGGGCTGGAGGGAAGCTGACTGTATTATTATAGGTGTTTCTCGAACTTCCAAAACTCCCATTTCAATTTACCTTGCCAACGAAGGTTTAAAAGTAGCCAATGTTCCGATAATATATAATGTGCCACTTCCGGCAAGACTTTATGAGCAACCAGTGAGGAAGCTCATAGGTCTGGACATAACTTTAACTAGGCTGCTTAAAGTGAGAAGGGAAAGGGCAAGCAGTGCCAATTTTACCGGTTCTTATCTTACTGAAGAAGGAGTAAGAAAAGAGCTTGATTATGCACGGGCGATTTATCAAGAACTCGGCTGTTCGGTAGTGGATGTCAGCAGCAAGGCAGTGGAAGAAGCAGCCGACGAAATTTTAAAAATTTTAGAAATGGAGGGTTTGTATGGAAAAACTGATTTTCGCCTTTGAAGAGGGAAACGCTAAAATGAAGGACCTTTTGGGGGGCAAAGGGGCAAACCTGGCAGAAATGACCTCCCTTGGTTTTCCTGTTCCCCCGGGTTTTACCATTACTACCCGTGCTTGCCTGGAGTACCTGAAGAACAACGATTTTCCGCCTGGACTTCTGGAAGGAGTTAGAAAGGAGGTTCGGAGGCTGGAAGAAAAAACGGGCAAAAAGTTTGGTTCTTCGGAAAATCCCCTTCTGGTGTCGGTTCGCTCTGGGGCTCCGGCTTCAATGCCCGGAATGATGGATACCGTCTTAAACCTCGGTTTAAACGATGAGACTCTGAAGGGTTTAATCAGTCAGACCGGCAATCCTCGTTTTGCTTACGATGCTTACCGGCGTTTTATTCAGATGTTCGCTGATATTGTAATGAAGGTTGAAAGAAGTCTTTTTGAGGAAGCAATCCAAAAAGCCAAGGACAGAAAGGGAGTTAGGTATGATAGCGAGTTAGACCATAATGATCTGGCTGAACTGGTGGAAGAGTTTAAAAGAATTGTTTATCGCGAGGCTGGTGAAAATTTCCCTGACGACCCCTGGCTGCAGTTAGAAAAAGCTATACGAGCGGTTTTTAACTCCTGGAATAATCCTCGAGCGGTGGTTTATCGCCGGCAATATAAACTTCCTGACGATATGGGGACAGCGGTTAATGTTCAGACTATGGTTTTGGTAATATGGGCAACGATTCAGCTACCGGTGTCGCTTTTACTCGCAACCCCTCAACCGGGGAGAAGGAGCTTTTCGGCGAGTATCTGGTAAATGCTCAAGGAGAAGATGTGGTAGCGGGAATAAGAACCCCTCAACCGTTGTATAAGCTTAAGGAAGAGATACCCCAGGCTTTTGAGCAGTTGCTGGACTTGATGAACAAGCTGGAGAACCACTATCGCGATATGCAAGATATTGAATTTACTATTGAAAAAGGAAAGCTTTATATGCTACAGACTCGAACGGGCAAAAGGACAGCTCAAGCTGCCTTGAAGATTGCTGTTGATATGGTGGAAGAAGGCTTGATAACCAGGGAAGAGGCTGTCTTGCGGATTGAGCCTGAACAGCTGGACCAGCTTTTGCACCCCCATATTGACCCAAAATTTAAAGTCAATCCAATCGCTAAGGGCCTGCCAGCTTCTCCCGGAGCAGCTGTAGGCAAGGTGGTTTTTGATGCTGACACTGCTAAAGCTTTAGGGGATAAAGGAGAAAAAGTAATTCTTGTTCGCTGGGAAACAACACCTGACGATATTCACGGGATAATTGCTGCTCAGGGTGTCTTAACCGCTCATGGTGGAATGACTTCTCACGCCGCGGTTGTTGCCCGGGGGATGGGAAAGCCGGCTGTTACCGGCTGTGAGGCTTTAAAGATTGAGCACGGCGAGGAAGTAGCCAGGGTCAACGGGGTGGAGATTAAATCTGGTGATGTTATTACCATTGATGGAGCTACTGGTTCGGTCATTCTGGGCGAGGTTCCCTTAGTTCCGCCCACTTTGAGCGGTGAGCTGGAAAAAGTTCTTTCCTGGTCTGATGAGATTCGGAAGCTGGGGGTAAGAGCTAACGCTGACACTCCTGAAGATGCAGTTAAGGCCCGGGAGTTTGGGGCTGAAGGCATTGGTCTTTGTCGAACCGAACATATGTTTGGCGGAGGAGCTCGCCTTCCCTATATGCGTAAAATGATTATGGCTCAAAATGAAGAAGAAAGAGAAAGGGCAGCCGGGGAGCTTTTACCTTTATTAAGACAAGATTTTGTTGAGATTCTTAAGGCTATGGACGGTCTTCCGGTGACCATCCGCTTGCTGGACCCGCCGCTGCATGAGTTTTTGCCCAGCCTGGCTGATTTAAGAGTTGAAGTTGAAGTTTTGCGGCTTAAGGAGCCTTCTTCAGAAAAAATTAAGGAAAAAGAGGAGCTTTTGAAAGTTGTCCGTTCACTACACGAAGCCAATCCTATGCTTGGCTTGCGTGGTTGCCGCCTGGGGATTGTCTATCCGGTTATCTACCGAATGCAAACCCGAGCCATAATTGAAGCTGCTTGCGAGCTTAAGAAAGACGGTTTTAAGCCGATTCCAGAAATTATGATCCCTCTGGTGGCTCTGGAAAGCGAGTTAGTTTTAATGAGAGAGCTGGTGGAAGAAGAAGCCAATAAAGTTCTTCAGGAACAGGGGGTGGATTTGGATTATAAAGTGGGGACTATGATTGAACTTCCCCGGGCTGCCTTAACCGCTGACGAAATCGGAAGGAAAGCGGATTTCTTTTCCTTTGGAACCAATGATTTAACCCAGACTACCTTTGGTTTTTCCCGGGACGATGCTGAAGGAAAGTTCCTGCCTCACTATCTTGACCGTAAGATTTTAAAGACCAATCCTTTCGAAGTTCTGGACGAAAAAGGCGTGGGAAAGCTGGTAGAAATGGGTACCCGACTGGGCAGGGAAGCTAACCCTGCCCTGAAAGTTGGTATTTGTGGGGAACACGGCGGTGAACCTCAATCAATTCATTTTTGCCATCGGGTGGGTCTGAATTATGTTTCCTGTTCGCCTTACCGCGTTCCCGTTGCCCGTCTTTCGGCAGCTCAGGCTAGCTTGAAGGAGAGGGGTGTCCAATGGTCCTCCTCGGTTTAAACGGAAGCCCTAGGCTTAAAGGTAACTGCTCTTTTTTACTTGACCTTGCTCTTGAGGCTGCTTCGGAAGAAGGCTTAGAAACCAGACGATTTGATGTTCATCCTTTAATGCTAACTCAGGAAAAACCTTACTGTGATGCCTGTTCAAGCCCCTGCAATCGGTCTTGTTTTGAAAATACTCCCTTAGAAGAGGTTTTTGAGGAAATGAAAAAAGCTGGCGGTTTAATTTTAGCCAGTCCTGTTTATTTTGGCACGGTTTCAGCTCAGCTTAAGGCTTTCTGGGATAAAACCCGGGCTTTGCGCAGCGAGAAAGCGTTGATTGGAAAGGTTGGCGGAGCCATTGCCGTTGGAGCTACAAGATTTGGCGGCCAGGAGACAACCTTACGTACCCTTCAGGACATGATGTTAATTCAGGGTATGTCAGTGGTCGCCGAGGGAACATTAGAGACAGACGCCGGTCATCAGGGAGTTTGCAGCACGGCTCCTTCCTGGGAAGACGACTTCGCTAAAAAAAGAGCAGTGATATTGGGAAAGCGCTTGGCTCAGGAAATAAAAATTCGTACTTAAGGGGCAAATTTGACTTTTCGGGAACTCTACGAGCGGGAGGAGGAAAAAAGACTTTCTCCCCAAGCTACTTTAAGCAAGAATAGTCGAGGAAGAAAGCGTTCAGAAAAGCCCTGTCCTTTAAGGACTGATTTTCAGCGAGACCGGGACCGAATAATTCATTCTAAATCTTTCCGCCGCCTGATGCACAAAACCCAAGTTTTCCTGGCTCCAGAGAAAGACCATTACCGCACCCGCTTGACTCATACCATTGAAGTGTCTCAGATTTCTCGAACGGTGGCTCGAGCTTTGAGGTTAAATGAAGACCTTGCTGAGGCAATAGCTCTTGGTCACGATTTGGGGCACACTCCCTTCGGCCATATTGGCGAGGAAGCTTTAACTGAATGCCTTTTGGAAATCGCTGAAAAAATGCCTCATCGCTTTCCCTCTTTGCCAAAAAAATTTCTTCACAACTATCAAAGCTTGAGGGTGGTTGAGTTTATCGAGTGGGAAGGGAAAGGTCTGAATCTTACCTATGAGGTAAAAGACGGCATTTTGAAGCATACCGGCAAGGAAAAACCAGAGACTCTGGAAGGTCAGATTGTCAGGATTGCTGACCGAATAGCTTATGTGAATCACGATATTGACGACGCTTTAAGGGCAAAAGTTATTAAGTTTGAAGAGCTTCCTCAAGAAGCCCTTGAGATAGTTGGTCGTTCTCATGGCCAGCGAATAGATACAATGGTTAACGATCTTATCAACGCCAGTAGCGACTTAAAGGAAATCAGGATGTCCCGGGAAGTCGGGGCGGCTCTAGATACTCTGCGTGATTTCCTTTTTCAGACTGTTTACATTGGCTCGGAAGCTAAAAAGGAAGATGCTAAAGCTAAACTCGTTATCAAAGAGCTTTATTTTTACTACCTGAACCATTCCGAAGAGATGCCTGAAGAGTATCAGCCAGTTTCTGAAGAAGAGCTTGCGGTTAGAGTTTGCGACTATGTAGCTGGAATGACCGATAGATATGCTTTAAAAAAGTTTGAAGAGTTATTTTTACCCAAACCCTGGCTGATTTAGTTAGTTTCAAAACAGTTCAACCTTTTGTTTAATTTTAAGACTGGAAAACTTTATTTTAATATTTGCTAACCCTTAAAACTTCAGCCAAAGAAGTTAGGCCTGCCTTGACTTTTTCCAGTCCATGTTTTTTGAGGGTGACCATTCCTTCGTCTTGAGCAATTTTGTTAATTTCCTCAGCCCCTTTCTTAAGCACTAGGGCCCGAGAGATTTTTGAGGTTAGGAGTAAAAATTCAAAAATGGCTGTTCGACCAAAATAGCCGGTCATTGAACACTTTTGACAACCTTTCGGGCGATAAAGCAGTTCACACTCTTTCAATTCCCTTTTTAGTCCCAAAAGCTTAAGTGCTTCTTCGTCAGCACAATAGGACTCTTTACAGTTTTCGCAAAGCAGTCTGATTAATCTTTGGGAAATTACGCCGTTCAGAGCTGAAGTTATTAGATAGGGCTCTATTCCCATTTCAATTAGTCGGCTGGGGGCAGTGGCAGCGTCATTAGCGTGAAAGGTTGATAAAACCATATGACCGGTGAGAGCGGCTTGAATAGCAATTTCGGCTGTTTCTCGGTCACGGATTTCTCCAACCATTATTATGTCCGGGTCAGCTCGGACAATTGACCGCAGCCCCCGGGCGAAAGTCAAACCAGCCTTGTTGTGAATGTTTATTTGAGTTAAACCGGGTATGACATATTCAACCGGGTCTTCAATGGTTATAGTTTTTTTATCAGGAGTGGCGATATTGGTTAGCAAAGAATAAAGAGTGGTTGTTTTTCCTGAACCAGTTGGCCCAGTAACCAGTATGGCTCCGCTTTGGCGGGAGGCAATATCTAAAACTTGCTTAATCATATTAGTGGGCATTCCGGTTTCTGTTAGCTCCAGAACCTTATTTTCTTTTCGGAGCAGTCTTAAAGTTACAGCTTCTCCGTTTATGGAGGGCATAACTGAAACTCTGATGTCTAACTTTTCTTTTTTAATGGAGAGCTGGAAACTTCCATCCTGGGGTACCCGGTGTTCGGATATGTCCAGGTCGCTTAAGATTTTAATTCGGGAGACCAGAGCGTGCTGATCTTTTTTTTCAATGGTCATTTTTTCCAGTAGAACCCCATCGATTCGATAGCGCACCCGCACTCTGTCTTCCATTGGTTCGATGTGAATATCGCTTGCCCGGCTAATAAACCCGTCGTAAATGATTTTGTCCACTAAAGATATAATTGGGGAGGACTTTTCCAGCGCCCTTTTAATCTCTTTCTCGCTGGGAACTTCCGATTCTTTTGGAATGACCGAAATGCTTTTGTCGTCCAGGATTGTTTTCTCAATTGCTTTTTCAATCTCAGAAAAGGTAGAAACAACCGGAATAATCTCAAACTTGGTAAGGTAGCGAACACTATCCAGGGCAACAACATCCAGAGGGTTAGCCATTGCCACCAGCAACTTATTTTCTGAAAAACCAATGGGAATGAGGCTGTATTGCTTGGCCAAGCGAGATGTGATAAGGCGGGCAGCTTCCTGGTCAATTGGGTAGTTAGAAAGCTCAATAAAAGGATAGCTTTTTTGTTTTGCCAGGGCTTTGGCTAATTCGTCTTCGCTAATAAAGCCTAACTTAAGGAGTGATTTTCCTAAAGGAAGAGGCTCTTTGCTTTCTCTTTGTTCCTCTAAAGCCAGGGAAAGTTGCTTGGCGGTTATTATCCCTTCGCGGACAAGAATTTCCCCTATTTTCTTCTGATTAAAATTATTTTCCAGTCCTCCTCTGGCCATTGGCTAATTTTACTTCATTTCTTTTCGGGCAAAAAGTCGGGATGCCTCCCCGGTTAGCCAGTTAGAATACAGGAAGAAAAATAGGAAGCCTTTAGGTAGCCAAAGCTATTCGGAGCTTGTTGTTTCCTCTGATGCTTTAAAGGAAGAAAATAATTCAAAATTCTGATATGATTTTTCCGACTATGAAAGGGAGTTCAATGGAGAACAAAGATAAGATTTTCTTCTCCGACGATGTTATCGCTGAGCTTGCCGGTTTAGCAGCTATTGAAAGTTATGGTGTAGTGGGAATGTCTGATCCCAGCCTGGCCCGGAGCGTTTCCCGCCTTCTTTCCCGACGCCATCTAAAAAAAGGGGTTAAGGTTGTTCGCCGGGAGGATAACCTCAGTATTGAGCTGAATGTAATTATTGAATACGGAGTAAATCTGGTTGAAGTAGCCAAGAATTTAATTGAAAGGGTAAGCTATGAAATCAATCGCCACACCGGACTAAAAGTTGATGCAGTTGAAGTGATTGTTCGGGGAATCAGGAAAGAATGAGTTTGGTTCAAGTTTTAAGGGCGCAAGATTTCCGGAAGTTTTTTGAGATAGCAGCTGAACGTTTAAAAAGAGCTGAGCAGGTTATTAACGACTTAAATGTCTATCCTGTTCCCGATGGGGATACCGGAACAAATATGGTTTTAACTATGCAATCAGTGGTTAACGAAGTCAAAAGGGCACCGCTAGAAATTAAAGACATTGGGGAGGCTGCCACACACGGAGCTTTACTGGGGGCGAGAGGCAACTCCGGGGTGATTCTTTCCCAGATTATAAGAGGCTTAGTTGAAGGGTTGTCGGATAAGATTGAGATAACGGCGGAAGATTTAGGCCGGGCTTTTCAGCGTTCCAAGGAGGTTGCCTATCAGGCTATCAAAAAACCCGTTGAGGGAACTATCTTAACAGTTTTGAGAAAGGCAGCAGAAGCAGCCAGAAGAGCCCGACCTAAAAATATGAATGAGTTAATGGAGGCAGTCTTAGTCTCTTCCCGTCAGGCTTTAAAAGATACCCCTGAGCTTCTGCCGGTACTTAAAGAGGCGGGGGTAGTTGATGCAGGTGGCTATGGTCTGGTGGTTATTTTTGAAGCCTTAGAAGAAGCTTTGAAAGGGGAAGTAAGTAAAGAAGTAGAAGAAGAACTTAAGAAGCTGGCTAAAAAAGCCGAAATTAAGGAAGAGGAATTAACTTATCGCTATTGCACCGAGTTTATGCTTTTAAAAGCAGATATTTCTCAAAGGGAGCTGGAAGATAAACTTACGCCCCTGGGCGATTCTCTTTTGGTAGCTTTTGAGAAAGAAGGTCTTTATCGGGTTCACATCCACACCAACCAGCCTGACAGGGTACTTGCTCTTTCTCTGGATTTTGGTCAGATAGCTGATGTTCGGGTTAATAATATGGCGGAGCAGATGAAAAAAAAGCTTGAGGAGCAGTCACTTGAAGACAAAACCAGTGTGGTGGCGGTTGTTGTCGGAGAAGGATTTAAAGAAATTTTTCGGAGTTTCAAGGTTGAAGCTCTGGTAAACGGAGGTCAGACCTTAAATCCCAGCTCCCAGGAGATACTGGAAGCTATCAAGAAAACCCGAGGTAAAGAGGTTATTGTTTTGCCCAACAATAAAAATGTTATTTTAGCTGCTGAGCAAGCCAGAAAAATGGCTGAACGAGTGGTTTACCTCTTGCCTACAACTTCAATGGCTGAAGCGGTGGCTGCTCTTTCCAGCTATCTCCCTGAGGCGAAGGCTGAACAAAATATAGTTAGTATGGAAAAGTCGTTGAGCTCGGTTCTGGCTGGCGAGATTACTAGGGCCGTGCGCGAATCAAAGATTAATGGAAAAAAAATTAAAAAAGGAGATTACTTGGGTTTGATCAAAGGGGAAATTAAAGCAGTGGGGGAGGACTTGATAAAGGTAGCCTTAGAAACAATTGCTCAAGCTGTCAATCCTGATACGACTTTCATTTCCATCTATTCGGGAGAAGGTTTAAATGAAGAAGCTCAAAAACAACTGGAAGATTTAATAAGAAGCAGTTTTCCCCATTGCGAATTTGATTTTGTTTATGGAGGGCAACCACTTTATCCGCTTATTTTTTCAGTAGAGTAAATTAAAGGAAGGAGGGAAGATGATAGGTCTGGTTGTTGATTCAACGGCTGATTTACCTCTGGATTTTTACGAAGAAAATCGGGTCAGAATGGTTCCTCTGACCACCCGCTTTGGTGATGAGATTTACCGCGACTGGGTTGATTTAAAACCGGCTGATTTTTACCGACTTCTAAGGGAAAAAGGAGTTTTATCAAAAACTTCCCAACCAACTCCTCAAGAATTTATAAGTGTCTATAATGAGCTAGAAGAAGAGGGTGCCGAAGCAATTATTTCTCTTCATATTTCTTCAAAACTTTCAGGAACTGTTAACTCGGCGGAGATAGCAAAAGAGCAAGTTGACATTCCTGTTCATATTATTGACAGTAAATTTATTAATGGTGGCATCGCTTTGATTTTGAGAAAGTTAATCAGGCTGAGGGAGGAAGGGGCCTCGCTGGAAGAAATGCTCAACGAAGCACGAGAAATGGTTTCAAGGATTCACTGTCTTGGCTATCTTGAAACTCTTAAGTATCTTGAACTTGGCGGGAGGATTGGAAAAGCGCAGAGTTTTTTGGGTACTATGCTTGACTTGAAGCCTATTCTGAGTATTGAGGATGGCATAATAGTTCCCTTCCGGCGAGAGAGGGGAAGGAAAAAAGCTATGAAATCTATGGTAGAGGCGTTTAAGGAATTAAGTTTTAACCTCAAAAGCCTGGAGGTTGGTTTGGCTCAGGCTGAATCTTTAGAGGGGCTGGAAGAGCTAAAAAATATGGTTAAAGAAGCAGTGCCCCACTCAAATATTGTTATTGAACAGGAGATTGGCTCGGTTATCGGCACTTACACTGGTCCAGGCGCCCTTTTCCTTTTCTGGCAGGGGAAATAAGCCCCGGCATAAACTCTAAGGGGAGCGGGAGCGCTTTTCTATTAACCTATGGACTTAACAGAATCGGTAGAAAATCTCAGGTTTGTGGGCAAGGAAACTGCCCGCCAGCTTAAAAAGATTGGTGTTCAAACAGTAGAGGATTTGCTTTTTCATTTTCCCTTTCGTTATCTGGATTTGAGCAGGATAAAAAAGATTAAAGATATCAGAACAGGGGAAGAAGTAACGGTTGTTGGTCTGGTCCGGGAGGTTCAGAAAAGAGTTGCTCGCCAGGGTTTAAAAATTGTGAAAGTTCAGATTTACGATGGAAGTGGCTATCTTTACGGCATCTGGTTTAACCTGGAGTACCTGGAAAAGGTTTTTAAAAAAGGGATGGAAGTTGCTTTCAGTGGTACGGTTAACTTTAAATTCGGCGAGCTTCAGATGGAAAATCCTTTTTATGATGTTATTCGTCAGAGTGAAGAGGAAACAGTCCACACTGGAAGAATTATTCCCATTCATCCAAGCACAGCTAAACTTTCTACCACCCGCTTGCGTCGGCTGATAAGCGAGGCTTTAAAAAGTGCAACTTTACCTGAAGTTTTGCCTTCTTCGGTTCTTAAAAAGTACAGTTTATTAGAAAGACAAAAAAGCATTAAGGAAATCCACTTTCCCACTTCATTTGCCAGCTTAGAAAAAGCTCGCTATCGCTTCATCTTTGAGGAACTTTTTCTCCTCCAGGCGGCTTTAGCACTGGTTCGGAAAAAGCAGAGTAAAATTGACAAGGGTTATCGGTATCGGGTGGGCGGTCCTCTGCTGAAGAGTTTCTTAAAGAACCTCCCCTTTAATTTTACTGAAGACCAGAAGAAAGCTTTAAGCGAAATAAAAAAAGATTTGCTTTCCCCTCGACCTATGAATCGTTTACTCCAAGGAGAAGTTGGTTCCGGCAAAACCCTGGTAGCAGCTACAGCTATTGTTATTGCTATTGATAGTCAGAGGCAAGCGGCTCTGATGGCTCCGACCGAAGTTCTTGCTGAGCAGCACTATCGAAACTTTCAAAAGCTTTACAAAGGTTTGCCTGTTAAGGTTGCTCTTTTGACTAGCAGTACTACAAAGTCTGAAAGGAGCCAAGTTTTAGAAAACCTTAAGAAAGGAGATATTGACTTACTTATTGGTACTCACGCCCTTTTACAGGAAGATGTTAATTTTAAAAGCCTTTCATTGGTAGTGATTGATGAACAGCATCGCTTTGGTGTTGGACAGCGAATCAAGCTAAAGGAAAAAGGATTTAACCCGGATGTTTTAATAATGACAGCTACTCCTATCCCCCGGACTTTGGCTTTGACTTTCTACGGTGACCTTGATGTTTCGCTGATGAAGCAACTGCCTTTGGGAAGAGATATTACTTCCCATATTCAGACTATTATTTGCGACAAAGAGCACCGCAAAGCGGCTTATTTAAAAATAAGAGAAGAAGTGAAAAAAGGACATCAGGCTTACATTATCTGTCCTTTAATTGAAGAGTCAGATAAGCTGGAGGCTAAGGCGGTAATGGAAGAAGCTCAGTACTTAAAGAACCAGGTTTTTCCAGACTTAAAAGTGGGAATACTTCACGGTAAACTAAAGCCAAAAGAAAAAGAAGAGATTATGAATCTTTTTCGCCAGGGCAAACTGGATATTCTGATTTCAACTACCGTTATTGAAGTGGGAATTGATGTCCCTAACGCTACCGTTATGCTGATTGAAAATGCTGACCGCTTTGGCCTTTCTCAGCTTCATCAACTTCGGGGACGTATTGGTAGAGGAGCTCATCGTTCTTACTGTATTTTGTTTGCCGATCCAACGACCGAAGAGGGTAAAGCTCGCTTGAAAGCCATCAGAGAAAATAAGGATGGGTTTTCTCTAGCCGAGGAAGACTTACGAATTAGAGGGGAGGGAGAGATTTTTGGTTTGAGGCAAGCGGGTCTTCCCGATTTGAAGATTGCCAAACTCGTCAGGGACCAGCCTATTTTAGAAGAAGCCCGGCGGGCAGCGTTTGAATTAATTGAAAGGGAAAATTTTTCTTTGAAAGATTATCCTGAGTTTTTAGCTGAACTTAAAAAAAGATTTGCTCACCGCTTAAGCTGGCTTTTTCATGCCTGAAGCTTCGTTTCGCTACTTTAGAGTCAGACCACCTGCCCATTCTGAACTGCTGAAATAAATTCTTGTTTTTATTTTTTTTCAATCCCCCCAACCCTTTTGTCCAAAATCTTTTCCCTTTAATTTAAAGGGGGATTGGGGAGATTAATTCCCCTGAACCACCTCTGGTGAAGGAGGGAAATAGAAACCTTTTTATTATCTTTCCTGTCCGTAAAGAGTGAACCCAGGCAGCTTTCTTAATTACTGTTTAAAAGGGGATAGAAGGGGGTGATTGAGGAAGATTTTAGTCTTTCGCCTTTTAAATTTTTGTGTTGGTAATTTCAAGCCAGAGGCCAAGAATTAAAGATCAAGTTTTATGACTATCGGAAAGAAGCGGTTATTTTATAACCGGGATGACTTTTCAGTTGTTATATGTGTTAAGATAGTATAGTAACTTTAAATAGCTAAGTGGCGTTCGCTGATGGGCAAAAAAAACTATCTTAATCAGGAAGAGAGAGCTTCAGTTATTGAGCATCTAAGGAAGGTTTTTCAGAAAAAACCCCATGTTTTGTTTGCCTATTTGTTTGGTTCCTTTATAAAGGGAGATTACTTTGAAGACCTTGATTTGGCAGTTTATTTTAGAGAAGGGAAAAGAAGTTTGGTAGGAGGAAGAGAGGTTCTTAGTTTGGAAAGAGAGATTGAGGAACAGGTTCATTTTCCGGTGGAAATAGTGGTTTTAAATGAAGCGCCCCTTTTTTTTGCCTTTCGCCTTATTAAAGAGGGCGAGATTATTTTTAGTCGGGATGACAAATCTTACTTGGATTTTGAGGAAAGAATAAGGCTCCAATACTTCGATTTTCTGCCTTTTTATAATCGCTACTATCGAGAGGTAGTTCTTGGCCAGAGTTGACGAGGATAAGGTTAGAAAGCTTACTTCAGAACTTCGAAAAGCTCTCTCTCTTTTATATGAACTCCAGAGTTTAAGCAAGGACGAGTTTTTAGCTGATGAACACAAAAAGGGAAGCGCTAAATATCACTTCATTATGGCTATAGAGGCGGCAGTGGACCTTTGTAACCATTTAATTTCTGTTTTGAGACTTCGTTCCCCGGAGAGTTATGCTGACACTTTTAAGGTTTTGGAAGAAGCGGGCGCTTTTAAAAAAACTTTTGGCTCCCGTTTGGTGGAGATGGCAAAATTCCGAAATAGGTTAGTTCATTTTTATTTTTCCTTGAACGACGATTTGCTTTACGAGATTTTGCAAGGTGGACTTAAAGATTTAGAAAGATTTTTGAAAGATTTTGGCGAGTTTCTTAAAAAAGTTCAGAATAAATGAGCGATGGTTAACTTTTTCAAGTAAGATTTAGGGAAAAATAATGTAATAACTAAATCTTTTTTAAACTCCTCCGAGGCAAGAGAAAAGCTTTGGAGAAAGGAGGTAAAAAACCTCTCAAGTTTAAAGAATTCCCTTCTTTTCCTTTAATTTAAAATTCTCGCCTGTTCTCCTCTTTAAATTTTAGAGTTCTCCCTTCCTTTCCCTCTTGAATCTTAAGAATTATCTCTCTCTCCCTTAAATTTAAAGGAACTCCTTTTTTCCCCTTAATTTTTATTTTTTTCTCTCTCTAATTTTCCCTTTGATTTAAAGGAGATTGAGAATGATTTAAGAAGTGAACATAAATGACTGCAGGCTTTAGAATTGTGGTTCCATTTCCTTTACCGAAGCTCAAAAGAAGTGCAAAAAGGAAGATTTAGGAAGCTAAATGGAAAATGAACTTAACTAAAATTAAAAAAGCCCGCTTTAAAGCGGGCTTTTAGACCAGGACACGAGCGAGGGTTCCTAACAGCTACCAGAGCACTTGCAGGTGCTGGAGACCTTCTTGCCGACTTTCTTAATTTTCACTCCATTCACCTCCTTCGGGAGAAAAGGCTTTCAAGCCATAAACCAGACACTTAACCGGGTCTGGCCCATACTTATTATTATACTCCTCGGCGCGAAAACGGCAACCTCCTTTGCATTCAGCAAGGAAATCACACTGGCAATTCAAACTGCTCGCTTTCATCCGAGGTAATTTTCTCCAGGCTTTTTCCAATCCCTGCCAGACACTCCCTCCTGTCCAGTTCCGCTGGTAAAAACCGCACTTAGTGAGATAGCCATCAGGCTTCAAACAGGCAAGGTGAGCTCCGCAGACCTCGTCCTTTTCTGACTCGTGAACTTCGGCTCCAAATTGCCAGCTTAAATAATCAGTTAGTCTGGAATTTAGAGGTGGGACTAGCTCTTGATTTAGTTTTAAGTTTCCAGTGGGCACTGGAACATCAATTAGCCAGGAAGAAGGACCTATTTTGTTAATTAGTTTTTTTAAGTCGGGAAATTCAGAAAGGTTCTGGCGATGAATCATAGTAGCAATTGATAGGTCAAAACCAGCCTCTTTTACCATTTCAATTGTTTTTAAGGTTTTACTAAAAGTATCTTTTCCTCTCAAAGCTTCGTGTCCCTTTTTCATTCCATCTAAAGAGATCTGGATCTCTTGAAAGTTAAGCTTTTTAACTTGAGAGGGGGTTAAAAGTAAACCGTTGGTTAAAAGAATTGAACGGAAAGGAAAACGAGCTAAAAGAGAGTTTAAATTTTTAAATCCGGGGTAAAGCAGAGGCTCTCCTCCGGAAAAAATAGCTCGCAAGCCCCCCATTTTTCCAAATTCTCTGAGAGTCTTCAGCAAGAGGGTAAATGAAAGGTCTTGGGGTTTTTTCTTGCCCTGATAGCAATGTCGGCAGGAAAGATTGCAACGGGTTGTCAGCTCAATTAATAGATAGCGCAAGCTTGGTGGTTTGCTTTCTCCAACCTTTATTTTTTGCTGTTTTTTTCGAGAGGAGAGGTTGAGAAGTTTCTCTTCCAGTAGATAGGAGAGAAATTTTTTAGAGGGATTTAAATCGCTTATTTTTTTACTCCCGTCGCACTGGAGAAAAAAATCCCAGCTTTTTTTGTTGATCTCATAGAGGGCATCGGTTTGCCGATTATAAACATACCTTTTCTCCAGTTTTTTCAAGTAAACGCCGGGAGGAAGAGAAAGGTAAAAGTCTTTCATTTTTTCCTTTTCTTTTTGATGTTGGCTGCAGCTTTGGCTATGTCAGCCGGGTTAATTTTTCCTTTTAGGGCTAAAATTTTTAAAATTTTAAAGCCGCCACACTCCAGTCTGTTTCCTTTTTCGGGATGGTAAAACGGGCATTTTTTGCAGATTAGCTCGGTCCATTCTTCCGGGCTTAAGTTTTCCGCTTTCTTTTCAGCCTTTTCTTTTAAACTATTTATTATTTTTTTCTTCTCCATAAGCCAATTTTAGCAGACTGACCAAAAAATATTTAAGAGAAGTTTGGCTCAAGGAATACCGAAATGTTCAGGAGAAGAAAAGGTTTTCTGAAGCGAAAAATTTGCTAATTAGCCATTTTTTTGAAAAAATAAAGAGTAATGAGTTATTGGCTTTCTGCGTTATTCCAATTAAAAGAAGTTTAATTTAGTTGTTAATTATCCCTGATATTTTTGAAAGGGAGGGTAGGCGATGAAGATAGCTCAAATAGCGCCTCTTTCGGTCAGTGTACCGCCAAAAAGATATGGAGGGACTGAGCTTGTTGTCAGCTTGCTTACCGAGGAACTGGTTGCCCGAGGACACGAAGTTACCCTTTTTGCCAGCGGAGACTCGGTTACTAAAGCTGAGTTAGACGCTCTTTTTCCCGAAGCCCTGGGGGTAGGCCGTTTCTTTTCCGGAAAAATGGATTTTTCCTTTGACATTGCTCACATTCACCACGCCTACCGCCGCCACCGGGAGTTTGATGTTATTCACAACCACGCCGGGGTTTTAGGTTTGAGTTTTGCTGATTTTGTTGCTCCTCCGGTAATCACCACTCTTCATAATGATTATATTCTTCCGGGAACTTTACAATTTTCTGAGTTCAAACATTGTTTTTTTGTAGCCATCAGCGAAAAGCAGCGTTCTAATCTTTCTGGTCTTAATTTTTTGGGAGTGGCTTACAATGCCATTGAACTTAAAAATTTCCCTCTGGTAGAAAAGAAAGAAGATTACTTGCTTTATCTCGGAAATATAACTCCTCAAAAAGGGGTTGATATTGCTGTTAGGGCGGCAAAAGCTTTAAACGAACGGATGATATTGGCGGGTAAAATTGACCCCGGTGTTAATCAGGAATATTTTGAAAATGAAGTAAAACCGTTAATTGATGGGAAGTTGATAACTTTTGAGGGAGAGGTGACGCCGGAAAGAAAGATCGAGCTTTATTCTAAGGCTCGGGCTTTCCTTTTGCCAATTCGCTGGGAAGAACCTTTTGGTTTGGTGATGATAGAGTCAATGGCTTGCGGTACTCCGGTCATCGCTTACGGGCACGGTTCGGTTCCCGAAGTGGTGAAAAATGGGGAAACTGGTTTTGTGGTTAATGATTTTAATTCTTTGCTAGAAGCGATTAAAAAAGTCTCAGAAATCTCGCCTCTTCAATGCCGTAAATGGGTTGAAGAGAGGTTTTCGGTTTCCCGGATGACCGATGATTATTTAAATTTTTACCAGAAAGCAATTGAACTGAAAGGAGGAAAATAATGAGAAAAAAGACTTTATCAGTAATTTTCTTTTTGCTTTTGCTGCCTTTGATTTTTGTCTCCCTTTCCTGTTCGGGAAAGAAGGAATCCCCAACTACTTCTAAACCGGAAGAAAAGCCAATTTCCACTTCTTCTTTTCCAATGGGTGGTGGAAGGACAAAGCCTGCTCAGGTAAAACCTACTTATCTTTCAAAAGGGGAAAATTTCAAATCTTATGTTGATAAGTACTATCATCTGGTTAAGGACGGGAAGTATACTGAAGCTTATGAAATGGCTCCTACCGAAAGGAGAGCTCGCGATACTCTGGAAAACTTTACTGCTTCCCTGAGAAGCATGCCCATACAAAGTTACGAGGTTGGCGAGCCGTTAGTTAAGGGCGAACAGGCGGAAGTTAAAGCAGTGATGCAACTCGGGGGGATGGCTCAGGGCTCGAAATGGATAGTGACCTGGTTTTTTGTCAAAGATAAGAAGAAAGGGCTCTGGGAAGCTCGAAAAACTCAAAGCCAGCCTGTTCAATAAATGTTTGTTGATTTAATTGCCAAAAAACGGGATGGCTTTTCCCTTACTCCTTCCGAGATAAAAGGACTAATCCTTTCTTATGCGCAAGGAGAGGTTCCAGATTATCAGATGGCTGCTTTTTTGATGGCAGCTTATCTCAATGGTCTGAGTGATGAAGAAACAGTGGAGATGGCTCTGGCTATGGCTGAATCCGGAGAAAAAATAGACCTTGATTTTCTAGGAGAAGCTGTTGTTGACAAGCATAGCACGGGTGGTGTTGGAGATAAAACTACTTTGGTTTTGCTTCCCCTAGTAGCTGCCTGCGGGGTTAAAGTTTGTAAGATGTCCGGTCGGGCTTTAGGTCATACCGGCGGAACAATAGACAAGCTGGAGTCAATTCCCGGTTTTCGCTCTTCCCTTTTGGTGGAGGAAGCAATTGAGCAGGTTAAGGAGATAGGAGTAGCTATTTTCGAAGCCTCAAAAGACTTGGCTTTGGCGGATAAGAAAATCTATGCTTTGCGTGATGCTACCGCAACGGTTGACCACCTTTCATTAATAGCTGCCAGCGTGATGAGCAAAAAAATTGTTGGTGGGGCAAAAAAATTAGTTATTGACTTGAAAGTTGGAAACGGTGCTTTTATTACCGAGAACGAGAAAGCCCAAAAGTTAGCTGATCTAATTATAAAAATTTCACAGAAAGCTGGCCTCAAAACTTCGGTTGCTTTGACTTCAATGGAGGAGCCGCTGGGCCAGACGGTCGGCAATGCTTTAGAAGTCCAGGAAGCAATAGAGGTCTTAAAAGGCAAAGGAGAAGAAAGATTTGTTGAACTCTGCCTGGAGCTGGCAGCAGAAATGATTTGTCTGGCCGGAAAAGCAGAAAACTTTAAAGAGGCTAAACAGTTGGCCCGATTACAGATTGACAGCGGAAAAGCTTTGAAGGTTTTTGCTTCTTTAATTGAAGCTCAAGGTGGAGACAAGAGAGTGATTGAGAACTATTCTCTTTTACCTGAGGCCAAGATTAAAGCCGACTTTTTAGCCGAGGAGACCGGCTATCTCCGCTTTTTTGATACTAAAAAAATAGGGCAGGCAGTTAGAGTTTTAGGCGGGGGGCGGGATAAAAAGGAGGACAGAATTGACCACTCAGTAGGAATAGTTTTTTTCAAGAAAGAGGGAGATAGAGTTGAGAAAGACGATAGTTTACTGGAAATAAGAGCTAATTCCTATGAGAAACTGGATTTAGCTGATAGCTTGGTAAGAGAAAGTTTTTTTATTTCACCCAAACCTCTTTCAAAGGATTCTGAAGTTGTGAGAAAATGGATAAAGAGCTGATGAAAAGTGAAAGAAGAGGAGTTCTGGAATCAATCGGGAGAACCCCGCTGGTTGAACTGGAAAGTTTTTCTACTCCTCGGGTAAAAATTTATGCCAAGCTGGAGTTTTTTAATCCAGGCGGCTCGGTTAAAGACCGTATTGCTTTAAGAATGATTGAGGAAGCTGAAAATTCTGGTAAACTGAGTAAAGATAAAATTATAATTGAAGCTACCAGCGGAAATACCGGGATTGGATTGGCAATGGTGGCGGCAAAAAAAGGCTACCGCTTGAAGATAGCTATGCCCGAGTCTATGTCTGAGGAAAGAAAGGTTATTTTAAAAGCTTACGGTGTTGATCTGGTTTTGACTCCGGCTGAGGAAGGGATGAATGGCGCTATTGAATACATTAGACAGCTT